>NZ_JBFHFD010000096.1:0-18008 GCF_041583735.1 Novipirellula sp. | reverse complement strand
TGCCTTGACCGGCAACGCGATCCAAGGAGATCGCCAGCGATGCTTGGACGCTGGGATGGACGATTATGTCAGCAAACCGTTTGATTTGACTCAGTTAAGGAAAACCGTCAGTCGGCTGTTGGTCGCACAACATTGCTAGTGCGGGGCGTCAGCACTCGCACAAAACAAAATCCAATCGCCGCGTGGAATCCAATCCCCCTTGGTCAACAAAGCCCAATGCCATCGACATTGACATGCTCGGGGTGCAAGCCCCGGACCACCCCAGTAACCGTGGCGATGGACAAATTGCGGCAACTCTCTAATGTTCACTGTCGACTAGCGAGGCAATCAGGTCGCCGAACGACTGGACCAGCTCCGCCATTGCCGGGATCACGGAACGACGGCAACCGGCGAAGGTTTACCGATCACGAACTTCAATAGGATTGTCAGAGGCAAAAAGTCTTGCCGTCTCTGTTCATTTTTTAAGGCCAATGTGCAAAGCAACTCGACTAGAATAGTTACGATATATTTAAACGGCATATTTGAACGCCGCTGATCACGACGGTTACAAATAGGAAGTTCCCCCGCGTGTTATTCGCGGGTTTTATAGTCTATTGAATGGTTTTTCGATTGAGGCAGCAGTCCCCCAGGTGGCCGAGAGATCAAGATGCACGAAAAACGAGCTGCGGGCGAAGTTAATTCGGAGGCTCTCGGCCCCGTGCAAGAGCAGTCTGCTGCGGTCCCGGTAGACGACCGTTTTCTTTTGCAATCACTGATGGACCACATTCCCGACAGCATCTATTTCAAAGATGCAAAGGGGAGGTTCATCCGCATCAATCGTGCCAAGGCAGATCGCTCGGGTCTCGCGTCCACCGACGATGCTGTGGGCAAGAGCGACTTTGATTTCTTTGATCCTGACCATGCTCGAAAAGCGTTGGCCGATGAAAAGAAAATCATGCAGACCGGCGAACCGTTGGTTGAAAGCGAAGAGCATCTGATTTGGTCGAGCGGACTTGAACGCTGGGTTTCGACCACCAAACTGCCTCTTCAACGGCAAGACGGAAAGGTGGTGGGAACCTTTGGCATCTCGCGTGACATCACCAAATTAAAGCAGACTGAACGTGCGCTGGAAACGGCAAAGGAGGCCGCAGAAACTGCAAATCGTGCGAAAAGCGAATTTGTGGCAAACATGAGTCACGAGATTCGCACGCCGATGAACGGCGTAATCGGAATGGCCGAGTTGCTGCTCGACACTGAACTTAGCTCGGTCCAACGAGAGTACACGCAGGCTGTCCTCGAATCGGGCGAAGCGTTGTTGGGTCTGCTGAACGATATCCTTGACTTTTCGAAGATCGAAGCGGGCAAGATCGAACTGGATCCCGCGGCGTTTGACATTCGCGAGAGCATCGGCACCATGATGAAATCGCTAGCCGCCAGAGCGCATCACAAAGGTCTCGAATTGGCTTATCATTTTGATCCCAAAATTCCAGAAATCGTGGTTGGTGATGCAGGTCGATTGCGACAGATTCTGATCAACTTGGTAGGCAATGCGATTAAGTTCACCGAGAGGGGCGAAGTCGTTGTCGAGGTGAATGTTGACGATCAAAACGCGGACACGCAGGACGATCCGAATATCTCACTGAAGTTCGCGGTAACGGATACCGGCATCGGAGTCCCGCAAGACAAGCTTGATACGATCTTTGCCGAGTTTGAACAGGCTGACAAGTCGACCACGCGGAAATATGGCGGCACCGGCTTGGGGTTAGCCATCGCATCGCGTTTCGTCGAATTGATGGGTGGACGGTTGGCGGTGAACAGCGAATTTGGTCGTGGAACGACGTTCAGCTTCGTGGTCAAACTACCCATCGGAACACGGGAAACCGGCAACAAGCCACAACTGAATCCAGAATCCCTGCACGGGCTCCGCGTGCTGGTGGTCGACGACAATCAAACGAATCGTCGTATCCTGCAGGAGACGCTTCAGAACTGGGGGATCCAGCCGCAAGCGGTTTCCAATGCCAAGGACGCCTTGGATCAAGTCAAGTTGGCGGTCGAGCAGGGTGTGCCATTTCAATTGGTGATCTCCGACGTCAACATGCCTGAGATCGATGGTTTTGGCTTCGTCGAGTCGCTACGGCACGACAGCCAAGTCGCCGAGACCACGGTCATGTTGCTGACGTCGGGGATGCGGTCGGGGGATCTGCCACGCTGTGAAGAATTGAACGTGGCAACGCATTTAATGAAACCGGTCAAACAATCCGAACTGCTGCGGGCGATCTCACATGCGGTGGGACTCGATGCTCACGACGTGAACGCCCCTCGATCCAACTCACCCGAGTCTGCCTCAACCGAGTCTGCCTCGCGCTATCCGCACACGGCGCCCCCATCTCCTTCGCTCGGTAGCCTGCGTGTGCTGCTTGTCGAGGACAGCTTAGTCAATCAAATGGTAGCCAAGGGACTGATGAGCAAATGGGGGCACACCGTTTCCATTGCCAAAAACGGCATCGAGGCGGTACAGAAAAGTGAAGCGGACGCATTTGATTTGATTTTAATGGATGTCGAGATGCCCGAAATGGATGGTCTCGACGCGACGCGTGCGATTCGCAAACGTGAGCAGAATGCAACGCCTGCTCAACACGTCCCTATCATCGCGATGACCGCTCATGCCATGAAGGGAGACGAGGGGCGATGTCGCGAGGCGGGAATGGACGCCTACGTCGCCAAGCCGATTCGGCAACAAGCGTTGTTGGACGCGATGACGATGGTCGTTGCTGCCAGCAGCAATCCATCTCGTTAAATCCCCCGTCCAAGCAATTCGAAATATAAATGATGTGCGTGGGGTGGATTACAGCCGCCCACGGTGCCGAACGTCTCATCTCGAAATGGTGGCCTTGGTCATGCGTGACGCCGATGGTGTGACCACCGCACACGACCATCATGAGCAATGCAAACAGATGGTCTCTCACGGATCGATCACTGTCTACGAGTCTACTCTTTCTTACCGGTCTTTTTCCTCACGCCGCCCGGCCGCGCCGGTGACGGCGAGCCTTCGGGACGCACCCTTACTGCACTTGGGCGTTGATTCGCTTTGATTTTGGCGACCTCCGTGACGTAGGCGTGTGGAAGCCGTTTGACGACTTCCCGATATCGCGCCGCAATGCTCGTGGTCTCGCCGGTCTCAGCAACGGTGTTATCGAGCTGCAGCAGATCCGTCGACGGCTTCCGCTTTACATTGCCGCTATCGAAAGATCCAGTAGAGCACAGCCATCACTAACATTAGCAGTGTCGACAGCAGTCGTGGATCGCCCAACCGGCTATCGCCGGGGATCTTCAGCGCGGCCCAAGGCGGATCCCATGCCAATTCGGATCCACGCAAATCACCGGTCTGGGCGGCGGCATCCGGCAGCAATCGGCTCAGGAGTGCTTGGGCCACGACGCATACCGTGAATAAATAGAAAGCCATCATCATGAAGCCTCCGGGCAATTGGTTCAGCGCACCCTCCGGCATCAACGTGTTGGTTGCGAACACGGCGATCCCCAGCACCGAACCACCGATCAGCGTGATGGCCGCAGCACGCGAGCTTGCTCCGCGCCAAAAGACGCCTAACACCAGTACGCTGGTGATCGGCGGAGCGATGTGTGAAATTATGCTTGCCATCCCATTAAAAATGCTCTCGAACATGTTCAGCGCGGGCACCAACGCAACGGCGATCATCAACGCGATCCCAGCCGAAATTCGCCCCACGCGGACAAGCGACTTGTCGTCCACCGTCGGTTTGAACCGTTTGACGATGTCATAGCTAAATAGCGTCGAGATGGAGTTGAGTGCGCCGGACACCGTGCTCATCAATGCCGCCATCAACGCCGCCACCAACACGCCCCGCAGCCCGAGCGGCAACAATTCGGTAATCATGCTGGCGTAAATCCCCTTGGACTGCACCACGCCGTCGACGGTGATTAGTGACAAATCCAATCGCCCATCCGTAAACAAAGCCCAAGCCAGCAAACCAGGAAGCACAAACAAGAATACTGGCAGGATCTTCAGCACGCCGGCGAAAATGGGCCCCTGACGAGCGTGCTGCTCATTCTTGGCACCGAGTACTCGCTGCACAATCGTTTGATCGGCACACCAATACCAGATTCCCAGCACGGGATATCCAAGCATGATCGCATACCAAGGCATATTGTCCGCATCACCATGCGGCCGCAACATCGACAACCGCTGGCCTTGATCTTCGCGGTCGAGGATCGAAAGCAAATTTTGCCAACCGTCCCATCCGCCCGGAGCGTCCACGGTGCCACCGAGCTGCCAAAGTGCCAACGCGGTGATCAGGGCCGCGCCGCCTAGCAGCACGACCGTTTGAATGCACTCGGTCACAACCACCGCCAACAAGCCGCCCACGATCGTATAGATTCCCGTCAGCACGCAGAGCACGATGATGCTGTACATCATCGGAATCTCAAGCAGCTCTTCTAAAATGATGCCTCCGGTCAATAAAGCAAACGCGATGTGAATCACGATCGCCGTCAAGATCGAGACGAACGCTAAACAGTCACGGCAGATGCGATTGTAACGACGCTCAAGAAAATCGGGCAGCGTTGCGATCCCCGAGCGGATATAAAACGGTGCGAAAAACAGACCGAGTAGCACCAGCGTAAAGCCTGCCATCCACTCGAAATTCCCGTTCAACAATCCGGTGTCAAAACCGTTCTGTGCCAGACTGACCAAATGCAACGTGGAAATATTGGTTGCAAACAGCGACAATCCGATGCTGGCCCAGCCAAGGCTTTTGCCCGCCAAAAAATATTCACTGGCAGCGCCCTGCTTTTTCTTGTGCAGCCAAGCGGCGAACAATCCGATGGCCACGATCCCGATCAAATAACCAACGGCGACCAGGATGTCGATTGTGCTGAGATGAACGTGAACACCACTCGATAAGGGCTCGGAAACATTTTGCAGACTTGCCATCGGCAAGGAAAGAAAAGACATCAAGACTTGAATCACAAAGGAAGGGGGGAGCGAAAAGGGCGGCAGGTTACCTACAAGCGGACGAAAACGCGCCATGCGTTATCGTATTCGCATTCGTGTACTATTGGAATCGGTTTTTGTTGCCAGAGCAACGGAGGTCCACTGCGGCCTCCGTTTCGCTGCGGAGGTGATCTCGCGGAAGACGATTGGAGGGGGCAACGACACGGTTGCCGCGAAAAAAACGTTCGATTTTGACCGGGAGGCTCGCGCCGCACCGCTATAAAAACGATCCGTTTAGTGCGAAAGTAGATGTCCTTGGGCGGCACCCCGTTTAGTTTTCGCCGGCGGCGGTGCTTCGTCTCGAGTGCGTCGTGATGTGCTGGTGCGATTGATCTATCTAGCTCGAGGGATGACGCTATTCAGCATCAACCACTTGGAAAGTACCGTTTCAATTTCAAAAAGTGACGCTCTAACAAATACCAACTGGCCACGGCGGCGAAGTAGGTCAGTGCGAACATCACACCAAGGTATCCGAGGTGACTTGTCACGGCATCACCGGTGACCGCGGTGAAGGTGGACGCAGTAAGCACCGTGGACACCAGTGCGATCAACGGATTTTGAAACACATACATCGCATAGCTGTATTTTCCAAGCGAACGCAGTCCCGATAAATTGAAAAAGCGTGCCAATCCTTCGCTGGGGCTCGCCGTCATCAACCAAACCAAAATACAGGCCCAAATCACCGGCCACAACGTATGCGTCAGCGTGAACAGCCCCTTATTCAGAACCATCGCCATCACAACGACCGAAACGCATGACAGAAACGCTATTGGCAGCCATTTCTTGAATGGTTCCAAGCCCTTCGGTCTGCGTGCCATCACGGCGACCGCCGCGCCGATCAGCAGCGAGTCGACGCGAAAGATCGTCAACACATCGGCGGCAACACCATGTTGCGTGGCCAGCACATAACCGACTCGCGAGACCGCACTGAGGATTGCCAAACCGATCGCCACGCGAAGCGTCAGAGTGGATCGCAGCTGATAAAGGATGAACGGCCAGACAAGATAGAAATGCTCTTCCACCGCCAACGACCAGAAATGGTCGAGGCGGCCAAAACACCATTCGTTTTCAAAGCTCATCTTGACGTTGACCAGATAAGTCCACAGATAGAACTGATTGCTCAGCGGAAGCGCGAACATTTCCGCCAACTCAGGAAATAAACTTGCTCCGATCACGATCGCCGCGAGTGTGCAAAAATAGAGCGGAAAAATCCGTAGGCTGCGGCGGGCGATGAAGTTACGGAAGTAGTGCGGACGGTCTTTGCCATCGATCAAGATGCCGGTGATCAGAAAACCCGATAGCACAAAAAAAAGATCAACCCCGCGATCTCCGTGACTCAAGACAAATCCAATCCACTTGCCGATGACGGTCTCTTCAGGAAACCCTTTGCCGAATCGGTACAGCGTCACGACCAAAATCGCCAGCCCACGCAGCCCATCAAGCTCCGGCACATGTTCACCGCGTCGCCAAACCCGCTCGGATCGATGCTGGTGGGTTGCTTCCATATAGCTTTAATAATGTCGGAACGGCTTCCAGGATGTCGAGCCAGACGGATTTTTCTAGCGAAAATCGTTAAGAGTTTTGGGTCGGGGCACCGATGCGCGAAAGTCTCCGCGATTCTCGCTACGAAGAATTTAGCAAAGGCTTCCAGTCTGACGAGGACACGTGCGCAGACTGGAAGCCTGTCCCACAATATAGTCAAAGTTTGACGTTGTTATCTAGTTGTTATCTACCAGCAACAGAGACCGGAACGGATTGCGATGCCAGCCGCCTAGGCATTGATTTGTGGTACATTGATCCCTCCTCCCTTTTTGCCCACTCCGAGACATCAACGTGTCGGCTGCCGCGATCATGGTACGCCAAACATCAAAACGATCGTGGACCGTGTAAACACAACTTGGCTGCGCAGATTTTTCTAGGGATCCAATGACGACCAGCTAGAACCGGTAACTGATCTCGACGAATTGATCGACCTCTGTTCGAGCGTCTTGGAAGATCGCGGTCAGGTGGATGAAGCCGAATTGGCAATCGATGGGATCGCCCGACTCTGTGATCAACGCCCCGCCGATTTTGCACAGCGTGTCGCACCACTCGCCAAACAAACCGTTCAACTGATCAAACGAGATCTGTTTCCCTTCTGGGGACGTGGCACCGTGTCGGATTTGGCTGGCTGCATCTATGCCTGGGTCGAGGGTGAGGTACTCGGTCCGCAAGGTGAATATGAGATCCGCGACGGACAACCGTATTGCCACGTGGTCGATGTCGACGGTCTACAGGGGCCGTTTCGCTACTGTAACCGCAACAAACCGCTTGCGGTATTGTCTGAACGCTGTCAACAACTTGCTAGGAAGGTGGCGACCGGCACAGCCTCGACCCCGCTGAGCACTCCGACGCATCGAGGCGGCTGGATTGATCCACTCGTCTTGGTCGATCGAGTCAACACTTTGGCAGACGACTCACCCGAGGAAACCGACGTGGTAATGGCGACCTTGCGATTGGCCCCCGATCGTCGAGCAGAAGCGCTCACAAAGCTGAAACCGAGCAAGCAGAATTGGCGTCAAGCGATTCGATACGCACTCGGCGCCCAAGGTATTACGATAGAAACGAACAAGCGTTTGTGGATTGCTGCGGCCCGAGCACGAGCGCCGTGGAAATCGGATCCTGCGGTATCAGACGTCTTTCCCGAGCAAGGTCCGGATGCCGCAACGGCCGCCACCTACCGCTGGGCTCATCAGTCCAATAAATACCGAACATGGTTGTCAGTGGCGAGCGAGCCTGCTTGCCCCGAGTCGTCCTCGAGTGCGCTGCCAAACGTTTCCGAACATCCGACCGTCAGCTTCCACTTGCCGCATATCATCGCTTGGGAGGTAGGACATTTTGCGGGCAACACGACCGATTCCGTCCGTGCCGCAGCAACGTTGTGGCCGATTGCTCGTGAGTCGTATTTCGCTCGCGCTGCGGAGGCGTTCGCAGATAATCTCGATTGGCACGAATCACGCTGGTACAACAGTCACTTATTGGAACCCATGTTGGATCCTGGGACGCCGCTTTTTGAGATGGCGACGCTTTGTTTGATCCTTGCATTGGCGGCCAAAGAACCCGGCGAGCAGCGTTTGGCAATCGATGTCGCGACGGTCGCAATCGAGGATGGACGTTTGGGCACTGACAATTTGGGGACAGCCATGCGTGCATTGTTGCCAGGTGGGATGATCAAGGCGGCCCGCTGGGCGAAATCGCTCGCCGACATCGCGTCCGTGTCGGATCTGCATGCATTGGTCGTGCAAACCGCACTACAAACGTGTCTGCAGGGGGATCCGACGAACTACCCACGTGACTTCGCCAAATTGCTTTCACTACTCAGACAGTTGACGCTCCAGCTAGAGACCGCCGTTGGCGAGGCCGACTGCCGCACGGCACTCAGTGCGATCCGCGGAACAGGACAAGCCAGCAAGTTAGCCAAGCAGTTGCTGGCGATTGAATCCGGAGCGGCGAGCGACAACGTGGTCGCCGCTCAGCAGCAAGCAATTAACTGCCGCGTGGAATACCGAGGACGCTAGAGCGAGAAACCGGGGCCAAACGCTCTTTTCAAAAAAAGGCTTTCGTGCCTCCGGCACTCCAAAATCACTTGCTGCGGCGTGATTCGACCGCGTCGCTAAGGTCTTGCAGGATCGCGACGGTTTCGTCCCATCCGATGCAGGCGTCGGTGATGCTCTTGCCACGGACGAGACCGCCATCGCTGAGATTCTGGTTGCCTTCGACCAAGTTGCTTTCGATCATCACCCCCATGATGCGTTGGTCACCGTCGCCGACTTGGCTGCAAATATCGCGGCACACATAGCGTTGCCGCGTGTACTTTTTGCGACTGTTCGCGTGGCTGGTGTCGATCATAATCCGTGGGCTCAGATTCGCCTTCTTCAGCAAATCGGATGCGGCATCGATACTCGCCGCGTCATAGTTTGTGTGAATCCCGCCTCGCATGATCACGTGACAATCGCTGTTGCCGGTTGTGGCAAAGATCGCGGACGTGCCTTCTTTGGTCACCGACAAGAAATGGTGCGGACGCGAGGCCGAGCAGATTGCATCGACGGCGATTTGCACGTTACCGCTGGTTCCGTTTTTGAAGCCTACCGGGCATGACAACCCGGATGCGAGTTCACGATGCCCCTGGCTTTCGGTCGTGCGAGCCCCAATCGCTCCCCAGCCGACAAGATCGGCGATGTATTGCGGGCTGATCAGGTCGAGGAACTCGGTGCCGGTCGGAAGCCCCATCGCGTTGATGTCTCGCAGCAACCCGCGAGCGGTTCGCAGCCCCCGGTTGATCTCGAAGCTGTCGTCTAGTCCGGGGTCATTGATCAACCCTTTCCAGCCCACGGTGGTACGAGGTTTCTCGAAATAGACCCGCATCACGATCAGCAGATTGTCGTGATGTTTTTGTTGTTCCACAGCCAACAGTTGGGCGTATTCCAACGCCGCATCAGGGTCATGGATCGAACAGGGGCCAACGACAACCACCAACCGGTCATCCTCTTCGCTGAGCACACGCTGGATTCCCGATCGCGCGCTCGAGACGGTTTCCGCCACATCGGCTTCGACCGGAATCTCGGCCATCAGATCTTTCGGTGGCATCAACTGTTTAATCTCGTTAATGCGAAGATCGTCAGTTGCTGGCGTTTGGGTATTCTCGGTCATCGCGTCGTCTGGTTGGAATCGGAATCAATTCGAAAGCGTTGACTATCGTTGATGGACGTAAAAGATCAACCGGGGATCGAATTTGGACCCGATGCGGACAGTAAATTAGGCAGAATGGTTTGATACGACCGTCACAAAGTCGCATCGACAAAGGGCGGCAGCGTTGGAAAACGCAGCTCGTACCCATTGTATCTAGAGCGGATCCAATCAACAGCCTGCATCCCCAGAGGTGGTGCAACCAACCCCCTCCGGCATTTTTCGTCGTTATTGTGGTCCGTTCCAGGTCGCGATCGCGACGCAGATTCGGCAGATCCGGAGATGATGCGGAATTCGTTCCACCGGCCAATCCGACTTCCAACTGCTCCCCCGCCGTCCTGGCGGAACTCCGCTGTGCTACGATCCGGCCTACGAATGCCGCTCGTCGGATTGCTAAAACGACGCTCCAAGCCGAAGATAGTTGCATGGAAAATCAGCTGCCGGGTGAAGAAGTCGTGCTCAGCACCAATCGTTCGAGCGAATGTTTCGAAGCACGTCTCGTCCTGATGGCCGCCGGGATTGCCGCCGAGGCGGTCTCTCGCGATGGCACATGGTTGCTGGTGGTTGCTCGCGAAGACCAGAACGTCGCGATCGCTGAACTCGATGCGTATCGAAACGAAAACCGCGATTCAGCGCCGCGTCGCCGGACCGCCGATCCCGTGTACGAAGCCGCAGCGTTGGCGGTCTTTCTGTACGCCAGCGTGCTCATGATTGTCGCCGTGCTGGCCGCGAAATCGACGTTTGGGTTTGAATGGTTCCAGGCCGGACGGATGCATGCAGGAAGCGTCGTCGCCGGAGAATGGTGGCGAATGTTGACCGCATTAACGCTCCATTTAGATGCCGCCCATTTGATGGGGAACCTGTTATTCGGGACCGTCTTTGGACTGCTGGCCGGACGATCTTTAGGAGGCGGCGTGGCTTGGTTGGGAATCGTGATCGCGGGCGGCATGGGTAACGGAATGAACGCCTGGGCTCAGCCCGCAGCACACACCTCGATCGGTGCATCGACCGCGGTCTTTGCCGCACTCGGGATGATCGTTTCTCACGGGCTTCGCCGCTGGACCGCTTCCCAGGAAAAACCGTTCAAACGATGGAGCCCGTTGATCGGCGGAGTGCTGTTGTTGGCGTTCACCGGAATCGGCGGCGAACGAACCGATGTCCTCGCCCACGTCACCGGTTTCGTCGCAGGATTGCTGATCGGCTGGGCTGGCAGCCGTTTACCTGATCGCTGGTTGGCCAGCCGTTGGGTTCAATCGGCGGCAGGCGTCACAGCAATCACGCTGATCGTGGTCGCTTGGATCGTGGGGCTCGGTGCTGCGGGTTAATGCATGCGGCAACTTGGCTTGTTCTATTTACTCTCAAGATATGAAGGATGAATGTGGCGGTGTTATCTCATTTTGCGTTCGGAAATATGGGTCCAGCTTTACGGTCATTCTCGCGAAAAACCGCGATCTGGTTGGCCGTTTCCTTATCCGTTGCTGGCATCGCAAACGCAGAATCAAGACCCAACATCGTTGTGATTCTCGCCGACGACATGGGGTATTCAGACCCCGGTTGCTTCGGAGGCGAAATTTCAACCCCCAACATTGATCAGCTTGCCAAGGAAGGGGTTCGCATGACCCATTTTTACAATGGAGGCATGTGTGTGGTTTCTCGTGCGTCAATGTTGACCGGCCGCTGGTGGCCCAACGCGCTGCCGAATTTCCGAGACACGCGGCTGTTGCCCGAACGGCTGCATGAATCGGGGTATCGGTCGGCATTAATCGGAAAATGGCATCTCGACGGCCATCCGATGGACCGCGGTTTTGATCACTTTTTCGGATTTTTGTCGGGCTTTGCCGATCATTTCGCCGGAGCTCGCAGTTACCGACTCGATCGCAAGCCGTTTACGGATTTTGGAGACAACTATTACAGCAGCGATGCCTTGAGCGACCGAGCGATACAGTTCATCGACGACGCCACAAAACAGGCCCCCGCCGCCCCGTTCTTTTTGTATTTAAGTTACCAAGCTCCACACAATCCGCTGCAAGCTCCGCGGGACGACATCATGCAATACCGAGGCAAGTATGCTGCCGGTTGGCAGGCAATACGCGAAGCTCGCTTCCGCCGCCAAAAAGAAATGGGGCTGGTAGCGGCCGACGCGGTGCTTCCCTCCTATCCCCAAAACCTTCCCAAGTGGGAATCGCTCAGCGAAGAACAACGTGATCTCGAAGACTTGCGGATGTCGGTGTTCGCTGCGATGGTCCAGCGTATGGATCGCGGCATTGGACGAGTCATGCAGTCGATCCGCGACAACGGGCGCGGCGACAATACGCTGGTTCTACTTCTCAGCGACAATGGAACCGATTCCTTTTCCGTGGTCGACCAAGCCATGTTGAAAATGGGGCGTTTGCCGGGTGACCCAGGATCGAACTGGCAACCCGGCACCGGCTGGGCGTATGCAAGCGTGACGCCATGGCGAATGTACAAGATTGGCCAACACGCCGGCGGCGTCACCACAGGTGCGGTCGCTTGGTGGCCTGGTAATACAGGCGATCCAGGACGCATCGAGTCGCGCGCGGTCCACATGGTCGATGTGTTGCCAACCTGTCTGCAAGCGATCGGAAAACAGGCAAACGACGTGGCGGGCGAGTCGTTTCTGCCAGTGCTTCGTGAAGAAGCGTGGCAACGCCAACACCCAATCTATTTCCAGTACATGGACAACCGTGCCATCCGAACCGATCGATGGACCTTGGCCGAGGTGGACGCCGCCGGTTGGCAGCTATTTGACAACCAGAACGATCCTCTGGAGACAACGGATCTCGCGGCGGCGAAACCTGAGGTCGTCAACGAACTCAGTGCAAATTGGTCAAAATGGTGGTGCGACGAAAGTGGCGACTCTGCGTATGTGCCGCAATCAACTCGAAATAGCCCGCACTATCGCCCCCAAGGCGACCGAGGAAGCGGAGTTCGCTACACCCCAAGTGCGATGCCCCAACGACTCTCAGACCGCTACCCAAAACCGTAGCCGATCTCATTAGACGCCTGCAAAAATCGCGTTCACCGAATCGTACCCTCGCGTTAACGCCTAGCACCATCCACATTGGCACCAACCGGGTGCTTTTTATAGCGGAGCGTTAGCGAACCAACGCTCGCCATGTTTAGCATCCGAGGCCGCATGTTCGCTACGGTTCGGAATCGTGTTTATCACCCAACTGATAGATCGCAATCGATTCAATCATCATCTCGCCGACGTTCGCGTGTTCGTCGTACGTATTGAACGGATCGAAACGAATACTTTGAATCGGTTTCGTCTCATTCACGCTAAACAAATAATCATTCACTTGATCGCTTGCAGTCAGCGGACGTATGTTCTGCTGTGTTCCGTTAAACCCACGCTCGGGCAAAGCCCAGAAAAACTGGCTTGTCGCTCCCTGGCTAGGCATCGCTCGCAACTGGACCACGAGTGATCCGGAAACCGTCTCGGCAAGTCGCGTCGACATTTGTGAATCATTACCAGTGGCAACCAAGAAGGCTTTGCCGTCGCGCTGTTCGACTTTGACATTGGACACGTGCGTCCACTTTTCAACGTCCGACGGGTTAGCAAAATCCCATCGCACTAACTCCTTGGCATTCGTCATGTCGATGCCACCCGGATTGATCGACGTGTCTTTGGGTTTCGATGTCACGAGGCCTTTGCGAGCCGATTGTTTGGCGAAAGGCATCGTGAACTCGTAATCACCCGATCCCACCACGAACTTCGTGGATCCGCTTTCGATGCGAGGCTTGCTAACGTTCACGTTATCCATGGCGGATTTGCCGGATTCAAGAATCGATTGTGGATCCTCGGTCGGCAGAACCACCGTCGCCGTCGTATTGGCTGGAATCGAAACGTGCAAATGGAATTGGCCATCGGCGACTTTCCAATCGCTACGGATCGTCCCGCGTACCGAATCATACGATGCTCGTACCCAATCGATTACATCGACCATCGCGTTACTATTGGGGGTGGGCACATGAGGATGGATGATGATCTTGCTATATCCCGGACCCTCTGATTTGATTCCAGCCAAGGTATCAAACATCCACTCACACACCGCACCAAACGCGTAGTGCGAGAACGAGTTCATTGCGGCGTTGTGGCGTCCAAAGGCGTCTTCTTTGGTGTAGCTGTCCCAGCGTTCCCAGATCGTGGTTGCACCGTTTTCGATCTCATAGCCCCACGAAGGAAACTCGCGTGATTGCAGCAAGAATGTCGCCAAGTCGTGCTGTCCCGCACTCGACAGCACCGGCAGCAGCGGCCGGGTTCCCAAGAAGCCGGTCGACATATGGTTGCCGTTCTCGGCGATCATTTTAGCAAGATGACGGCCGGTCGCTTCGCATTGCTTCTCTGGCACAAGATCGGCAAACAACGCCAACGCTTGCGCCGTTTGTGTGTTCACGTTGATGCTGCCATCGTCGCGAAGGTATTTCGCTTGGAATGCCTTCTTGGTCCGCTGCAATTGGTTGCGATACGCTTTGGCTTCATTGTCATGGCCGATCGCTTCGGCCATTTCGGACATCATCCGGGCCGAGATCGCAAAGTAGACCGTATCGACGTAATCCAACGGGGTGCTAGCGCCTTGCGCCAACCAGTCGCCCCATGCGTTGCCATGCACGATGCCAAGATCGTTGTTGCTCGTCTCTTGTCGCCACTGCATGAACCGAGTCATTGGTTCCCAACAATCCTCGATCACACGAGTGTCGCCGTAGGCTTGCCAAATCGTCCAGGGACAGATCACACCGGCATCGGCCCAGGCGGATCCAAAATCCCAACCGTGTTGGAACGGGAACGGCGAGTAACCCGGAAACGCTCCGCTTTCGCGTTGTGATTCCATCAATTCACGAAGCCATTTTGTATAAAACGCACCGATGTCAGCGTTATAGGCCGCGGTACCGACGTAAGCTTGTGCGTCTCCGGTCCATCCCATTCGTTCGTCGCGTTGAGGACAATCCGTGGGCAAATCGAGGAAATTTGCACGTTGGGTCCAAACCACATTTTTGAACAACTGATTGACCATCGGGTCGCTGCACTCGAACTCGCTCGTCATCGGCGTGTCACTGTGCATCACCAACCCGGTCACCGTATCCAAGTCGACCTCGCCAGGAAAGTTTGCAACTTCGACGAACTGGAAACCATGGAATGTGAATCGTGGTTGATAGATTTCGCCATCCGGGTCGCCTTTGCAAACGTAATAGTCCGTGGCACGTGCTTTACGCAAATTCTCAGTCATCATGCGACCATCGGGATGCAACATCTCGGCGTAGCGAATCTGGACGCGATGACCTGCGGGGCCTTTGATATTCAGCCGAATCACTCCGGCAAAGTTTTGTCCAAGGTCAAAAACATAAGTGCCCGGTTCACGCTCGGTGATCTTTTTCGCTGGCAGCTCTTCGGTGATGCGTACGGGAACGCCAGGAAACGATTCGAGTCGGGGACGTTTAAAGCCAAGGTCACGCGGAGTCCCTTGAATACGAGGACCACCACCGACGTTTTTGGGATTATGAGCCTCGTAAAAGTCTGCGACGATGTTCTCGATGTCGCGAGCCAGAACTGCGTTGTCCCAGTTTGCATCATCAAAACCGGGTGACGACCATCCCGGCATCTCTTTGCGGGCGTCGTAAGATTCCCCCATCAACAGATCCGCCTCTTGAATCGGACCATCCGCGGTCACCGTCCAAGTCGCATCGGTGCTGATCGTGGCTCGCGTGCCGTCAACATATTCGACTTCCATCTGTGTCATCAGCGACGGGGTTTTGCCATAGTTCCACCTTCCTTGCCGTTCGGTTCCCATCCCCGTCAACAAACCAAATCCCACATAGCCGCTATACCAGCCGTCTGCGACACGAGCACCAATGACATTTTCGCCACGTTTGACCAAGTCGGTCACTTCGTAGGTGTTGTAATAGGCCCGTTGACGATAATCGGTCCATCCGGGAGCGAAATACGCATCCCCGACTCGCGCGCCGTTGATCTCGAGTTCATAGATGCCCAGTGCGGTCGAATAGACCGTCGCACGAGCCACTTCCTTTTCCGAAAAAAACGCTTTTCGATACTGACGAGCCGCCGGCAAATACAGCTTGCTAGTGTCTTTCGAGATGGATGACGAGTCTTCGTACGAGATGTACTCGGCTTTCCAATCGGATGGTTCGAGCAGTCCCATCGTCCAGAACGCAGTTTCGCTCCAATCCGAAGCAATGCCGTTGCGATCCCAACAGCGGACTTTCCAATAACATTTTTGCCGCGATGAAAGCGGTTTTCCGTCATATTGAATCTGCAGTGTTTCCGGCGACATGACCTTTCCCGAATCCCAAAGATCAGGCAAGTCGGTCGCGAGCAACCTCGCCGATGAAGCCACGCGGATTTGATAAGCCGTTTGCGATTCCCCTCGCTGATCCGAAACAACAATCCAATGGAAACGAGGACGAAGCGTGTCGAGTCCGAGTGGATTGACTCGGTAGTCGCAGCGGAGCGATGAGTCCGCAACACTTAAGCCTGGCTCGGCCGCAGCCAGACGTCCGCCGGAGACAAGCAGAGTCGCCACGAGTGCATGCAAAGAAAGTCGTTGGATGACGATTGGCTCGATTTTCATGGATTCAGAAATCTTAAGGTAAAATGGAAGTTAGCACGAATGCAGCGATACGCCCGTTGATCCAGCAGCCTGCGGTGCCAGGAAACGAACTGCGGCTCGAAACCAGTGGGGAGAGTCTCGGTGACATCACCGCAGTGCATCAGCGGTCACCGATTCAGCTTCAATTGCCAGAAGCGGAACTGGAACGAGTGTTTCGCTTGGCAAGGGAAAACGGCCGAAAACCTTGACGGCTTTCGCTAGGCCCAGCCGAATGCGTGGCTGTGACAAAAATCTAGATCTCGACACTCGGTTCGCTGCCAGGGTGCAGTTCTTCGGAATCAATATCGCGGCTCATCCAAAACGGCGTGGCGGCGAACCACACAAGCGTTCCGATCAACGCCGACGTCTTCACGACGCTCAGATCGATCAGACCAGCGAAGCAGAGCACACTTGGAACGATGGTCGCCGCCAATGCGAGCAGCGAAGCGACTTTGAAAACGATTGGTTTCATTGTTTTTCTCGTTGAAGCAAGGGGCGGCAATTAATTGACGGCGACGTCACCTGCAGGCGACTGAAGCATTTTGCTGAGGGCAAGATACAAAATGCCGCTGATGATCCAGCATGGGATGACGGCATAAGCCGCGAACAAGTCCTGAGCGAAGATCAAGTAGAGCCCGACGAAAACCGGCAATAGCCAGGCAACCAGCACGGCCATGTTGACCGATTGGCTGCGCCGCGCCGCATATTCATCCTGCAATCCGAACCGCTTCATCAGGTAAAAGTCGACGAATATGATTGCACCCATTGGGCCCAACACGGTGCCGTACGTCCCGACGAATCCGAGCAACTGGGCAGACAAGTTTGGAAATGCCCCGGCCATGGTTGCAACCGCTCCGGCCACCAAAGTCATCACGGTGCGAGAGCTTTTGGGAAAGATGCCTTGGAACGCCAAGCCGGCTCGATAGATCGTGGGATTTGCGGTGGTCCAACCTGCGATCACCACACAAATAATCCCGGTCCAACCAAGGGCGCCCCAAGCCAACATGCCTGGGTTGGCCGAGTCGTTTTGCGAAAGCTTGATCTGAGCTGCCAACAGAAGCGCGGCTGCAATCCAGGCCATGTAATGCCCCAGAAACATCCCGACCGCGGGGGCCCAGCCGGAGGAGGGTTTTCGCGCGAAGCGAAAGATCGAAAGATCCGCCATCCCAAAGTGCATCGCTCCATTACAAAGCCATGCAAAAATCACAATTTGTGAGAACGTAAAGGGCTTTTCACCACTCTTTGCTTGGACAAACGCAACCGCATCGCTCCAGTATTTGCCTTCGGAAAGAGCTTCGCTGCTGGTCGCTCCCATTTGGATCAACGAGACGATTCCGCACGCAGCAAAGATACAAATCATCCAGGGGGCGGCGATGTTTGCGACTCTTGCCACCATTTGGTAGCCCGCTGCGGCAATCACCGCCATCACGATCCCCACGATGACCACGAGCGCCGTGAATGACGGAGCACCGAAGCCAAACGTTTGCTCCGGAACGGCATAGTGAATGTCAAATGGTACACCGACCGCGCTGGCCGAAACCGTCACCATCGCGCCGGCTAGGAAGCAGAACAACACGCCGTTGACGACGTTGTAAAGCTTCACGAGTGATCCGCCGGCGATCCGTTCGAGTTGGTAGTAGAGCGTA
>NZ_JBFHFD010000095.1:0-18030 GCF_041583735.1 Novipirellula sp. | reverse complement strand
GGAGTGTCGTCGTGTCGCCACTCGCTATGAGAAGCTCGCACGAAACTTTCTTGCAATGGTGAAACTATCGATGATCGGTCGCTATCTTCGAATCATCGCCCCATGGAATTCCGCAATTTAAGGTTTTCAGACAGAGCCTAGGATGCAGCTGCACAAGAGTTTCGAAGCGAAACTTGGCAGCGAATAAAATAGGGGCAAAAATCGCAATGCTAGCTGTGTTTCTATTGACGAAAGCGGCTTTATGCTTCAACCGTTGCTGCGGCGTACCTGGGCTCCCAAGGGTAAGACTCCGGTAATGAATGCGTAGGACCGACATAACCGACTGTCTGCGATCACAGCGCTAACGTTAACGCCTCACCGTCGAAAGCTTGATTTGTACTTCGAGTTACTTGATTACAACGCAAAGGCAGAAGACTTCTTCTGGTTCTTGGTTTCGTTACACTGCGAAGTCCGACGGCCACTGATCGTCGGTTGGGATCGACTGAGCGCTCACTGAAAGGCAGCGAGAACACTAAACGAGCTGGAGTGCCGCTGGATTACTTTCGAGTACTTGCCCGCTTACTGTCCCGAACTGAATCCGGTTGAGCATGTATGGGGAACAACCAAGTGGGGAAGTCTTGCGAATTGGCCTGCACCCAACATCGAGGCGGTGCATCATCGCGTCGACGAGAATCTTCAGCTTCAAGCTTCCCAGCAAGAAACACTCCGAGGCCACTTCCAATGGGCAGGACTCGATCTCAATCAAGTTAGGTTCTTTGTGCAGTGCTTAATAATACGTATACGCAGACCTCAATATTTGACAATTCTTAAGGTCAAATTGTTTAAAAGTCTTATCGTCCACGGTTCTTCACTGGCGAACTTAAGAGGCTGGTTCGCGAGTTGAGTCCCATCTATCAACATCCAGTTGTCACTATCAAGGCATCGAATTGTCACGAGAAAATAGACTATTTTGGTACGACGCCGTTCGCGGAGTGAGTGCCCTTGCCGTCTGTGCTGGACATCTCAGGGCGTCGATGTTTTACGATTACGCCGATGTCACATCGCGTGAACACTGGCAGTCGCTGTTTTACTTTGCCACTGGTTTGGGGCACCAAGCTGTTATGGTATTTTTCGTACTAAGCGGTTTCTTCGTAGGTGGTTCTGTGCTGCGAAGTCGACACGCATTCTGCTGGCGGAGCTATTCGGTCGCTCGCCTGTCGCGGCTTTGGACCGTCTTGATTCCAGCGCTCGTCTTCACTGCGTTGGCCGACTACGCGATTGGTATTGCTTGGCCTAAGGTATTTATCGGGGATGGGTACTTCTTTCGTTGGGCTTCGGGGCCTCGCGAAGAATTTTATTCTGATAGTGCTTTGACATTTCTTGCGAACACACTCTTCCTGCAAACCATCACGGCGCCAATATTTGGTTGTAACGGGCCGCTGTGGAGCCTTGCTAATGAGTTCTGGTACTACCTTATTTTTCCGCTAATTGTCGCGGTCGCGTATCCGCGACTACGAGTGGCATCCGTTATGTATGGACTGATAGCGGTTGGGCTGATGTTCTGGCTACCGCGTAATCTTGTATTCGATGGTTTGATTTGGGGGTTTGGCGCAATCCTATACTGTGTGCGCGACAAGCCAATATTTAAAAAGTGGTGGTCGCAAATGGCGGCGTGCGTGACGACAGGCGGACTATTCGCGGCATCGCTGATCAATAGCAAATACGACCTAGTAAACCGTGTGGCGAATATTGATTCCGACCTTTTAGTCGGAATCACATTTGCGTTTTTTGCGTGGCACTTGATCGCGTTGCCCTCGCCTAAAACAGCTTGGCTCGGCGAAATTATCCGCTGGTTGTCCGATATATCGTACACGCTATACCTCTTTCACTTTCCGATTACGATCGCGGTGGGCGCATACTTGACGGATTCAGACCAGTTCCAGCCGACATTCACAAATTTGTTGCGTTACTCGTTCGTATTGCTGTTCATTTTGATGTTATCGCATATTGCTTGGTTGATATTCGAGCGAAACACGAATCGGGTGCGCCAATGGATGAGGTCTGCAGTGGGATTGCAAACCGCGCTACGCGTAACATCTAAACAGTGAGGTTTTAGCGGCAGAATTTGAATGTGGGTGCTGTTTGTATGTGCAGGATCACGTCAGGACGCCGGGTACAGGCCTAAAAACCAGGGCTGGAAGGGGTATCGCTGGTTGCCGATTATCGTGTATTGCTGTGTATTTCGCTTCACGGAGGTTCGCGTTGTCGTCCACTGTTTTCGGTCGCATTGTTGAAAAGGCACCCTTTGCCATTTTGCCGTTATGACGCGAGTGCTCGCCCAAGATTTTATCGGTAAAGAATTGAATCGCATCTTTGACGACAATCGGGAAGTGCAGCACGACTACATTGCCACTTTTGAGGCCTTGGCAGCGACGGTCGCTGACGCGGCTCTGAATTTCAGCGACAACTTCAATCAGGCGTACAAAGAACACAAAGAGGAACTCGGTGTGACTCGTCAGTCGTTCTACGCAAAGACCAGAGGCGTCGAACCTGCAGTGAGCGAGGCCGTCGTCTCGCACTCGGCGCATCGAGCGATTCGCATGCAAGATGCCTTGGAGTTTACTGCTTGGGAATTGCTCGCTCGCTATCGTTGCCTCAGCATTGACGGCAATGTCTTGGCCAAGTCCGACAAGAGACTCAAAGTGCTTCATGATGTCAAAGCCGCACCGTTGCCAGGCAAAATCGTCGCGAGATTCGACTTGCAGCGGCAAATCTTTGACCGCTCCTACGTCTTGGTTGACGGCCATGCCCAAGAATCAACCTGTTGCGACCGGATCATTGATGATCTTTTGCCTAACGATGTCGTCATCGCTGACCGGCACTACTGCATCGTCCCATTTTTAACAAAGATCGCCGTGGCGAGTAGCTTCTTCGTGATTCGCCAACACGGACGATTGAAAGGCGTTTTACAGGGGAAACGTAAACGCGTGGGGCGTGTTGCGCCCGGGGTGGTTTACGAACAGGCGATGAAGCTTTCTGCGGCTGATGATGCGATGGTGGTTCGCCGCGTGACGGTCGAGCTAGACAAACCGACTCGCGATGGTGACAGCGAGATTCAAATTATAACAAACCTTCCCAGTGAAGTCCCGGCCACCAAGGTCGCTGAACTTTATCGTCATCGCTGGGAAGAAGAGACCGCATTCAACGTGTTGCTGATGACACTGACTTGCGAACACAGCGGCGTGAGGCATCCTCATACAGCAGCATTGCTCTTTTGTATGTCTGTGCTTGCGTTCAACCTTCGGCAGACGCTCTTCGCCGCTTTGTACACGACACATGAGGAAGAGAGCGTTGACGAGATCAGTCACTTTCACGTTGCGAAGAACATGTCGGATAAAACCGAAGGAATGTTGATAGCGATCACGGCAGACGAATGAACAGGGCTCATTCCCAAAACAATCCAAGGGATCGCGTCCATGCTCACGAAGGTCACTGGCAGAATTGACCTGAGAGATTATCGCAAGTCCCGACGCGGGCCGAAGAAGAAAAAGCCAAACCGATCAAGAAACGTGGCATCGAGTCATGTTTCTACCGCCAAGTTGCTAGGATTGACCTAGCAACATACCCTTACAGCCCTGGGCTTAAAAACTATCTAGCCTTGTCAATGTGGAATTCCCCACGAAAAGTTGACAGTGAACCGGTCTGAACGGAAAGGTAAGTATTCCAGCCTGACGATCAGGATGGATTTAATAAGGTTCGCTTTGGAATTCTGTGCTCGAATTCGATCGGACTTTGGTAGCCAAGTGAGGAGTGCAGTCGGACTGAATTGTAACAGTGTTCAATGAAATCAGAAACGCCGCGTGTGGCTTGTTCGTGCGTTTCGTATTGTTCGTCCCGGACTTCTTCGCTCTTGTAGATTTTTAAAAATGATTCCATCGGGGCGTTGTCATAACAGTTGCCTTGGCGACTCATACTTGTGTAATTGCTGACGGAAAGCGTCGCATGCATACTGTGAACCACGCCCGGACTGGGACTGCGAAACGTGACAGCATCTTGCAACGCGGCAATGACCAGTTGAGAGTCGATCGTTCGACCGTTTTCCAACCAATGATCTTGCGTGAATGCAGGTCAGCGAAGGCTGAAAGGTAAGTGAATCCTTCTCACGTAGGGATATAAGCGATATCAGTCAGCCGGACTTCATTGATCATCTTTGCGGCAAAGTCTTGGTTCAAACGGTTGGGTGCGATCGGGTGATCGTGGCTAGAGTTAGTTGTGGAAACACGGAATTTTCTGCGGCGATTTGCAGAAATCCCAGCCACCCCCATGTATTTGGCAACGGTGTTGAGGCAACAGGCAACACCACGCCGAAGTAGCTCTTGGTGAACCCTTGATCTGCCATAGGCATCGCGGTGTTTCTCCGAATGGATTTTGACGATCGCGTCGGTGACCTCCGCTTGCCTGGTTTTGTTCGCTGATGTAGGGCGACCGATCGATTGATAGAAGCCGTTATCCCCCCCCAGTACACGACACATTACTGCGATCGGCCAGCGATCGCGATGTTGGCCGATGAACGTCAGTCTCTGTTGCTTTCCTTTGCGAGGAACGCCGTCGCTTTTTTTAAATTGTCTCGCTCCATCTTGAGTTGTCGATTCTCTTCTCGCAGTCAATTGAGTTCGTCTTCAACCGAGTTGCTGCTGGTGATTTTACGGTCGAGTGTCCCATCTTTCTCAAGGGCCTACTTCCAATTGCGAATCATGCTGTCACGCCCCCCCAAGTCTCTAGAGACCAGGGCTTTCAACATGGGCTGTCTTGCCAAATCCTCCCAGTTTAGCGATGAAGAAGCAATTCCGCTTCTTCATTGCCACGGAGGGTAGCCATGCAGGTTTCGTTTTTCAAAGATCCAATCGTTCGCTCCTTCGCCGTCGAACGCCCGTTTGTAACAGTCACTCAAATGGTCCTGTGGCGAATACTGGCCCCCGGTGACATTGACCTTGTTTTTGAGGAGCACGCCGAGGAACAGTGCCATCGCTCGCTGCTATTCTCGTCTTTGACGTGCCTGGTATCCGGCGTTGTGCTTGGCAAGCATGCCAGCATGAATGCGGGCTACAAGAAGATGAAGGAACAGCTCGCCGTTTCAGTCACCGCAGTCTACAAGAAACTGCAGCGTGTGGAGCTACCGCTCGTGCAGCAACTTGTCCGCCAGTCCTATTAGCAAACGATCGCTGTCTGCAAAGAAGTAGGCTGCTTGGCCCATAACGATCTGTCTGGATACTCCACGAGGATTCTCGATGGCAACTGGTTTCGGGCACCGAACATCGTATGAAAGAGACCAGAACGAGCACTGCGGCGCCGTTGCCGGGAAAATCACTGGTTGTCTACGATCCTCGATACCACGCCGTCTGTGATTACTTTGCGATGGAAGATGCCTACTCGTAGGAACGAAGCAGACTGGATGATGTCATCGAGACGTTGCAACGCCACGAACTTTGGCTCGCCGATCGAAACTTTTGCACCCTAAAGTTCCTCTATGCCATCGCAGCCAAAAGTAGCGTATTCGTGATTCGCCAGCATGGGTAACTTCACGGCACCGAGAAAGGAAAGCTTCGCAAAATTGGCGAAAGTGAGACCGGGATTATCTATGAGAATAAGTTGGTCCTACCCGAATACGAAGGACAGCGGATGACGGTGCGCCGCGTACTGGTTCATCTTTTTGAACCGACTCGCGATAAGGAAGTTGAAGTGGTTCTGCTGACCAACTTACCGCTTGATGACGCGGATGCCGTCGTCGTTTCAGAACTGTATCGAACTCGTTGGAAGATCGAGATCACCCAAGCGGAATGCGTTTCAAGAACGAGCTTGTATCGACTCGCCGCTTGAAATTACAGTGTCTATGGCTGCTTTGATGCAATTGGTCGCGTTTTGCCGCGACCGCCTGACTCAATGCGATTATTTCAAAATAGGCAATCTGCAAGGAGGTTCCTCATGCCCAACGTGCCCCCCCGCGCCAAACGAATCATCAGTCGCCGCTGACCCAGGAGCCGACGTCCTTGCCACTGAACCAGATGTGGGCAGGGCTCGACGAGGCGACTCGGCGAGACCTTCGCGGACGGATGAGCCTGATGATCAGTCGAGCCATGACGCAGCGCCTGCTCGACGAATCCAAACGGGAGGACGGTCATGAGTAACACAGCTCAAGCAACTCGTCGCGCCGACACTCGTGAGCGACGTTCTCGATTAAGTGACAAGATACTGGACCATCATCTGGATCGACTCGCGATGGTCTACGTCCGTCAGTCGACGCAGCACCAAGTACTTGAACATTGTGAGTCGACCGCTAGGCAGTACGCGCTGACCGATCGCGCCCATGAGTTTGGTTGGTCACACGATCGAATCGAAGTCATTGATGACGACTGAGGCATCAGCGGCAGTTCAATCGTAGGTCGCGAAGGCTTTCAAAGATTGCTTGCCGAGATCAGCGCCGATCGTGTAGGTATCGTATTGGATTTGGAGATGAGTCGTTTGGCTCGTTCGTGTAAGGACTGGCATACGTTGTTGGAGTTGTGTGCGATCTATCGTGTCTTGCTCGCCGATGCTGACGGGTTGTACGATCCCTCCAATCACAACGATCGCCAGCTGTTGGGACTCAAGGGGACCATGAGCGAAGCGGAACTGCATATCCTCAAGACACGGATGCACCAAGGCATGTGGAACAAGGCGGAGCGAGGTGAAGTGCTGAACCATCCGCCTATCGGTTACATCCGCAGCGTCAAGGCACGCGATGGAGCGGGTGATTATGTGATCGATCCCGACGCGCAGGTGCAAGAAGTGGTGGGTATGGTGTTCATTCAGTTCGAGCGATTGGACAGTATCAACGGGTTGCTGCATTGGATGGTCAACCAAGAGATCAAGGTACCGGTGCGTCCTCACTTCGGCAGCGATCGCGGTGAACTTTCGTGGCGACGTCCCAATCGCGTGACGCTATGTAACATGTTGCATCATCCTATCTATGCCGGTGCATATCGTTGGGGACATCGCGAAGTCGATGCGCGAAAGAAGATCGCTGGCCGACCGACAACCGGTCGCACGCTGAAGTCGCACGAGGACTGTCGAGTGTTGATTCGCGATCGTTTTGATACGTACATCGACTGGGAGACTTTCGAGCGAATCCAAGCAAAACTGCGTAAAAACAGCCACTTAGGGAAGAAACTGTCGGCTCCACGCCACGGCCCAAGCGTGTTGGCTGGGCTGGTGGTCTGTGGCTGTTGTGGTCATCGGATGCTCGTTAGCTATGCCAACATTCGCAAGGACAACCCGACCGGTTCGCTGCGTTACAGTTGTCAACGTGAAGCGATCGACTACGGCGGGGCTCTCTGCCAGAGCCTTTCGGGGGAGTCACTCGAAGTGTTCGTGACCGCGCGTCTGTTGCAAGTTGTCGAACCCGCGTCGTTGGAAGTTTCGCTTGCCGCCGTCGAAGGCATCCAACGCGAACGCGAGCGACTACAATCGCATTGGAAACAACGACTGACGCGTTTAAACTACGAAGCCGAAGTTGCACGCAAGTCTTATGCAGCAGTTGATCCCGAGAACCGATTGGTGGCCAAGGAACTGGAACGACGTTGGGAAGAAGCGTTGCGTGAGCAAGAACAATTGAACGTCGAGTATGACCGCTTTCAAGCCTCAACACCCGCGAAGCTCAGTGACGACGAGCGTCGCGCGATTAAGTCACTCTCGGAAAGCTTACCATGGTAGTGGAAAGCCGAGACGACCACTGCTGAAGACCGCTGCGCGATCGCGCGTATGCTGATCGATGAAGTCGTTGTCAATATCGAAGGGGACAGTGAACGCGTAGATGTGGACATTCATTGGAAGGGCGGCTTTGGAAGTCACCACGCAATGCGCCGCCCGGTGCAAACCTATGAACAACTGTCGTACGACGATGAGCTGCTAACTCGCATCAAAGCATTGCTTGATGAAGGCAGCACGCTCGGTGAGATCGCCAAGTGTCTGAACGCCGAAGGCTATCAACCGCCCAAACGAGCATCGCAATTCAGTGTCGGTATCCTGGGCCGCTTCCTTCGTGATCGCGGCATTCGCACCGGACCTCAGCCCAAGAGCGTCACCGAAGAGAATCATCTTCGCATTGATGAATGGTGGCTCAGTGACCTCGCATCAGAGCTTGCGATGCCCATCGCAACATTGCATCGCTGGCGTGGCGTGGGCTGGGTGACTTCCCACAAGGTCGCGGCAACGGGTCGTTGGGCGATCTATGCCGATGCAGAGGAACTGTCTCGCCTAACGCAACTCCGCGCAAACCGTCACGGTTGGCCTGCCCCGTATCCTCGCGCCCTGATCACCCCCAAGCCGAACCTAAACGCCGATTCAGCTAGCAAGCAAAGCTAGCAAATGCCGACTTAATAATACCCCCGACTTCTATGGAGGCAGTATGACTGGACGATCGAAACCGCATTTGGTCACATGACTGTGGCTTTGAATTGCGAAATCAAACCGCTTTGCTACCCGAAGGCAGCCTTGTTCTGTTTTGCGTCGGCTCTGATGGCGTACAACGCTTTCGCAATTATGAAAGGGGCAGTTGCAGCGGAACACGGTCGGGCAGAGAGTGAGATGCTGTCGCACTATTACCTAGCGCTGGAGATTTCTGAGGCGACCGATGGCATGCTAGTCGCATTGCCTGAGCATCGTTGGGAAGAGATGGATGCGATTGATTGCGACGAATTTGCGGCTGAAGTGCAAGCGATCATCAGCGGAATCGATTTGAGTCGTTTCCGGAAATCGAATCGTGGCCCCAAGAAGACACCCCCTGAGCGAACGAACGAAACGAAGTCTGTGCATGTCTCATCGAAACGAATCCTCGATAAACGCAAGGAAAAGTGATGTTGAAAGCCCTGGTCTCTAGCGACTTGAGCGTAGGACATTCCTCGCTCATTGATTTTCATGACGGCTGCGAGCTTGTATTCGCGGCTAAACGTTCGACGCTGGTCCATGGATTGGTCTCCTGTCAGAGTAGTCTGGCAGGCGCCGGTCCACTGCCAACTTTTCGTGGGGAATTCGAGTGTTTATGACACTGTCAGCAACACCAAACGTCGAAACATTAACTTGCTTAATGCGTTGTGTGGCATCATGATAGTGAACACCATTCGCGCAAGACCGCCGCGTGAAACACACGCGGAATAGATTACTGACATAACCGATCGATCAAGACACTAATTTCTATCCCTGATCGATCCAAAAGAATATTGGCTGGACATCGAAAAATGCGTTAGAAACCTCGATACTTGAGGCGAATCAGTGCAACTTTGGCCATCATGAATGTTGGCAGGCGATTTTGGACGGCAATTACCTACTTGAACGACTTTGTGAGACAAGTCAGGGAGAAAAAGCGTGAAAGGAATTATCCTTGCGGGGGGAAGCGGAAGTAGGCTTGCTCCGTTGACGACCGCCATCAGCAAACAGTTGTTGCCGGTTTATGACAAACCAATGATCTACTACCCACTGTCTACATTGATGCTTGCGGGCATTCAAGACATCTTGATCATATCCACACCTCAACACATGCCGCTGTTTCAAGCACTGCTTGGTGATGGCAACCAGTGGGGACTGCGACTACAGTACAAGATCCAACCGAATCCCGGCGGCTTGGCTCAGGCGTTTACGCTTGGTGAAGAGTTTATTAACGGATCGGCATGCTGCCTAACGCTGGGCGACAATTTATTTTACGGCCAAGGGCTGATCAAACTGTTGCAGAGGTCCGCAAAACTCGACAAGGGCGCAAGAGTGTTTGCATACGAAGTGCGTGATCCGTCATCGTACGGGGTTGTCTCATTCGATGCAGACGGCAAAGCAATCACTATGGAGGAAAAACCCAAACGTCCGAAGTCGAACTTTGCCGTGCCTGGCTTGTACTTTTACGATTCTAGAGTTTGTGAATTTGCAACGTCTTTAAAGCCCTCGGTGCGGGGTGAAGTCGAAATCACCGATTTGAATCGTATTTATCTCTCTGAAGGCACATTGAATGTTGAAATGTTTGGTCGCGGAACAGCATGGCTGGACACGGGAACTCACGACGGCTTACATGACGCGAGCAGTTTTGTCGGAGCGATCGAAAAACGAACGGGTTTAAAAGTGTCATGCCCCGAGGAAATTGCTCACAGGCAAGGTTGGATTACGACTGAACAATTGGCTGAACAAGCAGCCAAGTTTAAGAATAGTGAATATGGTGACTATTTGCTGCGTTTGACAAAGCAACCGGTGAAACACTCATGAACAACGTCCGCGAACCACGGAAAGTAGTGGTATTAGGGGCGAGTGGGTTTCTTGGATCGGCAATGGCTGAACACTTAGCCAAGGCGGGGCACCATGTTACCTCTTATTGCCGTCAGCCCACTTCCTTGGCTGCGAGTTTCAATAACGTCACGACCGTTACTGCAGATTTGCGAGACACGTGGATCCTGGCGGACGTAATCGCTAACGCCGACGTTGTCTATCATTTTGCGTCCGCAACGCACCCGAGCCTATTTTATTCAAATCCATCGTCGGAATACTGGGAAGCACTTCAGCCTCTGCTGGTGCTGATGGAGACAGCTGCACGTGTGGGAGTAAAGAAGATTGTTTTTCCGTCGTCTGGTGGAACAATTTATGCTGACAGTGATTTGCCGCGTATTGAAAGTTCGCCAACCGACCCAAGGTCACCCTACGCGGTTTTCAAACTCACCGCCGAACAGTTGCTTCATCACTCCGCTCGAATGGGACAATTCTCTGTAGACATTTTTCGGGTTGGCAATCCATATGGTCCAGGCCAACCAACTCGCCCTGGGCAGGGGGTTTTACCACACTGGATCAATGCGATCCAGAACAGCAAGCCGATCAAGGTTTTCGGCGATGGAACAGCCGAACGGGACTACGTGTTTGTTGACGACCTATGTAGATTAATGTCACTATCATTAAATCGGTTGAATGAGAGTGAAACCTTTAACCTCGGGACTGGCGTCGCAACATCCTTGCGCAAGTTACTTCATCACATACAATCAATGGTTGAAGTGCCAATCGAAGTGCAATACTTAGCTAGACGTTCAAGTGACATCCAGTCAATAGCTCTAGCTCCCGATCGCTTGCTTTCTCAGATCCCTGCGTTTTGTTTCACTCCATTGGCCGAGGGAGTGAAACGGACGCTTCAGTATCATAAGCTGATTTAGATTTGACGAGATTTCAACAACACAATCGA
The DNA here is from genome assembly GCF_041583735.1 of Novipirellula sp. Taxonomy (NCBI): domain Bacteria; kingdom Pseudomonadati; phylum Planctomycetota; class Planctomycetia; order Pirellulales; family Pirellulaceae; genus Novipirellula; species Novipirellula sp. The sequence goes on along the minus strand of NZ_JBFHFD010000095.1, from coordinate 6,812 downwards.
TGTGAGAGCCATAGGAATAGTTGAGGCACTCGTTGTCATTGACTTCCACATTCGACCAGAAAGTGATTTGAAACTGCGGAATAATCTCCTGTGTCCGCCCACTTGGCAGCAATATCCAACAACTTTCGCTGCCTAACATCCTATAATTCGAATTAACCTTCTGCCGAATTACTGTAATTTAGAAAGACGCGGCGGGGCAAGCTGAACGACACCTACAATCGGATGTTTGACAGTAGCAGCCAGGATTTGTGGGCATCGTGTAAGTTAGTTATCAATCTTGAATAAACTCAAACTGAAAAACTTTAGATCCGGGCTTGATCGGGGGGCTTCACACCGTTTTGAATGGTGTTGGTTTTTCATTCGCGCGGCGTTTTTCTTGGTGCCAATTCCGCTGCCATCGCGTATTCGCGTTATTTGGCTGAGGTACTTTGGGGCAAAAATTGGTCAAGACGTTGTAATCCGTGGCGGGGTCAACATTTCGTTCCCGTGGCGTCTGGTCGTTGGTGACCATGTCTGGATTGGTGAGGACGTATCGATCCTTTCGCTTGCTCAAGTAACCATCGAATCGAACTGCTGCATCTCACAACGGGCCTTCCTATGCACGGGTTCACATCGCTTTGACAAACCTGGATTTGATCTCGTCGTCAAGCCGATTGTGATCAAGGAGAGCTCCTGGGTCGCGGCTCAAGTCTTTGTCGCCCCAGGGGTTACCATTGGTCCCAACAGCATGTGTATCGCTGGAAGTGTGGTGCTGAAAGATGTTGCACCGAACACGATTGTAATTGGCAATCCTGCTGTGGTGAAGAAACGGCAAACTAGTGAGGAGTTGGGGGACACGGAGACACGGAGAGGGGAGACAAGGGGAGGGGAGTAGGGAGCGTTGAATCGCGACGGACGCGTTCCTCTGCCAACGCCCCTCGTTTTGCCAGCCGTTTTCGAACCTCCATCTTCCTACCCTACGCTTTCCGCCACCGTTGTTTCCTTTTTTCGTCGTTGATCGCCGAGCGATCAACAACATTTTGTCAGCTACTGTACAACGCTCATGAAAATCTCGGTTATTACTGCCGTCTACAACCGTGCGGCGACGCTGGGTGATGCGATCGACTCGGTGCTTTCGCAGCAATCAGTCAAACTGGAGTACATCATCATCGATGGTGATTCGTCGGATGCCACGCCGGAAATTGTCAAGCAGTATGGCGAGCAAATTACTCGCTCCATCTGCGAGCCCGACGCCGGTATCTATGACGCTCTGAACAAGGGTATCGCGGCAGCCTCGGGAGATGTGATCGGGTTCCTGCATGCCGACGATTGGTTGGCGGATGACCAAACACTGCGACGTGTTGCCAACGCACTTGCCGATGAAACCATCGATGGCGTCTATGGCGATTTGATTTATGTCGATGGGGAAAATCCAAACGAACAACGCCGCTACTGGCGGGCCGGTGAGTATGACGTTACCCGCTTTCGCCGCGGCTGGATGCCGCCGCATCCAACCGTCTATCTTCGTCGCCGCTGTTACGAGCAGTTCGGCAATTTTAACTTGAATATCAAGACCGCCGCCGACTATGAACTGCTGGTGCGGATGATGGTCAAACACAAAATCCGCATGCAGTACATCCCGCACGTGATGGTCAAGATGCGTGTCGGAGGCGCCAGCAACGCGTCACTAAAAAACCGACTGGCGGCCAACCGTGATGACCAGCGTGCTTGGAGTATCAATGGCCTGAAGCCGCCTTGGGGTTTGCGATTAACGAAGCCGCTGTCGAAGCTGCCGCAGTTTTTCGCCGCGAAAGCGGGGGCTAGAAGCTAGTCAGGAGACAGGGAGATTGAAAAAGTTAAATTGAAAATTGAAAAAGAGTTTGCTGGAACAAGCCAGTCTGGGGTGCCAGGCTGGCTTTTTGCGTTTGATGGGTATGGAAGTTGGGGAGCTGGGAGTGAGTGAGTTTTTTCTGAGAGACAAATGTGGGACAGTGAATGAATTTAGAAGGACGATTCGGCTGTCAAATCCGCTGTAACTCTAAGCAAGATGGATTGTGCAAGCTCAGGGTCACCAGCCCTCCCCGGCCGCTTCCTGCGGCCGACCCTCCCGGTGGGGAGGGTAAATTTCGATTCGCCAGGTCCCCCTCTCCCCCTCTCCCCCTCTCCGTGTCTCCGTGTCTCCGTGTCTCGCTGTCTCCCTGTCTCGCTAAAGTCGAAGTTGTGACGGTTACGACGATTCTGCGTCGTTTCCGTGGTCAAAGCGACTTTCTGTTCACTCTTTTCCTAGTCCGATTGCCGCTTCAGCGGTAAACTGAGGCTTGGACCTATCGTCGCTGATCGCACCGCGATCTTTGCGTGCAAGAACGTATTGATCACGGGAGCGATCAACGACGAATGTGACGACAGGGATCTTTAGCAAGATCCACTACGGTGATACGGCAAAACGGCGCACGTTCTGAGTCGCCGGAGCGATCAACGACATTACGACATCCCTTTTCACGATTTAACATCTTATGAAGTTAGCTTCCGACCGCGGACTTTCGTACAGCAAGGCACCGCCGATCTCTGGCGCCGATCGTTCGATGGGATCCTCGCAAACGGCTGGCGGTGACTCGCCCGATATGGTTGCGGCGCTGTGGCGATACCGCTGGGCAGTATTGCTGCCAGCGATCGCGGGTGCGGTCTGCGGTTTCTTGGTTTACCAAAGAACCCCGGAGACGTTTAAGGCATCGACGCGATTGATGGTCGAATCGGATCGTCCCGCGATCATGGACACCATGACCGGCGATGTGATCGGCGGCGTACCCAGCATCGAGATTCTTCAGTCGCATCTGTTCAGCGACCGCGTCGTCAAAATGGCATTCGATGACGAGCAGCTGGCCCCATTCCACAGCCGTTTTGAAGATGATTCGCAAAAATTTGTCGGTACCGCTCGAGATGCCCTGGCGCTCTCGCCTGAAGTCACCGACCTTCGCGGAGCTCAGTCGCTGGTTGCGGTCTTGAGCTTTGAACACACCGACCCTGAACTGTGCCAGGCGAGTGTAAAAGCGTTTAGTGATGCGATCCAAACCTTCTTTAACGAAAAACAAAAAAGCTCGCGTGATGAGTTGTTGCGATTGATTTCGGTGGCGATCGATCAATTGCACCCAAAGATGACCGAACTGGAAACGCAATATCGCAACTTCCGCCGTGACGCGCCGCTGGCGTGGAACAGCGAGGGCGAGGCAATCAACCCGCACCGCGAACGGCAATTGTTCTTAGTCGGACAACGCAGCGAACTTGTTGAAAAGATGCGGCGAAAGGCGACGGAATTGTCGGCGGTCAAGGCGATCGCGAAGCAGTCACAAGATCCGCTGGTGGCACTAAACATCATCAGCCAATTGTTGGATGTGAAATTTACGTTGCCCGACAGCGATGCGTCTTTGGCTCAAAACTTGAAAGACGGCGATGCCCAGCTTGCACAACTAGAATTGGACCAGCAACTCGTTCCGCTGATGATCGAACGCAACAAGATGGCCAACGAATTCGGCGTGAGCCACCCGACGGTCAAACAGCTCGACACGGAACTGGACATGATGAAGGGGGAATTGCGACGGATTGTACTGGAGCAAACCCAGCGGATACTGGAACTTCGCAAAGAAAACGAAGTGATAGCGGTCAATCCTGCGGACAAAGCCAAAGGAGCACTCACAACCGTGGTGGTTGCTGGCGAAGCGGAGTTGCAGTTACTGAAAGATCAAATTTCCGAGGTGGACCAACAGATTGCTGACGAAAAGGCGGCTTCGATCACGATTGCCAAATTTGAACAAGACAACGCGGGGATGCTGCGGGAATTGGATCGCAACCGCGAACTGATGAACCAACTCGAAGAGCAGATGGCTCGCGTCAGTTTGACCGAGGAAGAAGGTGGTACCAAGGTTAACGAGCTGACTGCTCCATCGGCTGCCTTTCGTGTCGGTCCTAATCTTGCCAAGACCCTTGGAATAGGCACCTTTCTGGGGCTCGCTCTTGGTGCTGGACTGGCACTGTTACTGGAGAAAAATGCAAACACGTTCCGTGATCCCGATGAGATTTCCGAACTGCTGGGCGTGCCCGTATTGACTCATGTACCCTTTTTCAAAGGACGGATTCGTCGCCCGGGGAAGGGCGAGATCAATCCGTTCAAGGACTTGGATCCGGGAATGGTGGTACTGCATCAACCGGCTTCGATCGCGGCCGAGGCAATTCGATCGTGCCGTACCTCGATCTTCTTTGAATTGGCCAACGTCGACGGCGGCAAGGTGCTGCAGGTAACCAGTCCGCTGCCGGGCGATGGTAAGAGTACGGTCGCCGAAAACCTGGCCTGTTCGATTGCCCAAAGTGGCAAACGAGTACTGGTCATCGATTGTGACCTTCGGCGCCCGCAAATTACCGATAACTTCGCAATGCAAGAAAAACTGGGACTGAGCAATATCCTGAATGGAGATTGCGACCCCAGTGAAGCGTGCCATCAGACACCGCTCAGTACGCTGCACATGATGCCGAGTGGTCCGATCCCGGCGAATCCCGCTGAAGCGTTGACGCTTCCTGAGATGGGAGAACTGATTGACCTGCTGCGTGAAGAGTACGACTACGTGATCTTGGACACTCCGCCGCTATTGGTGGTCACTGACCCGAGTATTACCGCAGGAATGGCCGATGGTGTCGTGATGGCACTTCGGATTCGACGTAAGAGTAAACCAAATGCGAAAGAGTCCGTGAACATTTTGCGTAGCGTCGGTGCGAATTTGTTTGGTGTCGTCATCAACAATTCGGACGAGGCGGGTACAAGCGATGGCTACAAAGGCTATGGCTACTATCGTTACGGACGCTACACCAGTCGCTACTACCGACGAAAAGGTGGCGACAACGCAAACCAAGATGCAAGCAAGATGAATAAACCCGTCGTGGTCGAAGGCCGAGGCTTGGCCGGAATGCGAAAAGCAAAAAAGGCGGAGGTGGTGAGCGTGGGGGAAGTGAGGAGTGAGGAGCGAGGGAGAAGCTAGAGTGGGAGAGTGGAATTCGCCCTTCCGCTGGGAAGGGCGGGTAATTTGGCTTTTGCATCGTACACCCGCTAACACTCCGAATCCCCGAAACAAGTTCTATGGCAGACAGCTTACTAAGCTGGATTCGCAAACCTCGACTGTTTTTCTCATTGGACACGGTCACACTCGTGGCGACCTTCAATCGCGGTGCTCGCTGACGGCTTGGAAAGCCGTGCGACCATTTGACGAAGATCCGCAGGTAAGCCCAGCGTGATGACAGGTTGAAAACCTATCCCACGATTGATGACTTCTGCTACGTTGTTGGGCAGTCGCCAATCCATTTACGCTTTGACACACCCGCCTACTATGAAGCATCACTCGATTGAACTTCGCGTTCGCTATGACGAGTGCGACCCGATGGGCTTTGTTCATCACTCGAACTACTTGCGGTACTTTGAAATCGGTCGTACCGAATTACTCAGAGCTTCCGGCGGTTGCTATGCCGAGATGGAAGATGCAGGTGTCTTGGTCGTCGTCGTGCGAGTTGATTGTCGTTACCGACGACCGGCGAAATACGATGACGTGATCACCGTCGTTACCACGATCGCTGGCGTGACCGCTGCCAAGATCATTCACGAGTATGCGATCACTCGAAAAAATCACACAGGTGAATCGGAGAAGATCGTCGATGCTACCGTGACGTTGGCCGTGATCGATCGCGAGGGGAAATTGCAACGCGTGCCAAAGCCGCTGTTGGATCAGTACGAGAAGGAAGGGAAAAGTGAGGAGTGAGGAGAGGGGGGAGGGAGACACGGAGAGGGGGAGACAAGGTGACTGGCGGCTGGCGATTAGACTCTCCCTGTGGCAGGGCGTTCGCAGGAACGCGGCTGGGGAGAGCCTGTGCCCCTTGCTTGCACGGCCTACTTCTAACACTTCGAGCCCCAGCGGTGAGACGGTTACTGCCGACTCTGACCTTCCCAGGGGCGAGGCAAAACACGTCGACGGGCTTGGAAAACCGAGCGTCAATTTTCGCTACGGTCATGCTCGTTGATCACTTTGCGATCATTGCATCGTGGTGCTTGCCAAAGATCCTCTCTAAGGCTCAGCGCAATGACAGGTTGGAAACCTATCCCACTTTGCCGAAAGTCTTGACGACTTCCGCTACTCCGCTACTCCGCTACTCCGTGTCTCCGTGTCTCCGTGTCTCCTCACTGCTCACTGCTTTTTCGGCGCGGGCGATCCAGAACGCTCGGGCGGCTCGGATGTAGGGGATGTGCGGTGTTAATTCCTGCGGCGGCAACTTCTTCAGCCTTGCTTCGTATTGGCTAAGCCAATCGCGAAAAAACTCGACGCTTCGCTTTGTCACTCGCGGTTGGCCGTCGAACTCGATGTACCACGGCGCACTGATCGCCGCTCGGTAATGGTCTTCATACAACGTGACGACGCGAATCATCACCCAGCCGCTCTCCTCGACTTCCAGCGCCGGGATCACTCCGCCTGCCTTGGCAAATTCGTCCAAGCGGGCACTGTAAAACACTTCGCCATTGTGAATTACTTCCAAGTAATCAACGGGATCGCGGACCGACAACTGAATCTCCGGCTGAAGCGTTAGCATCTGTCCGCCATTGGCAGTGAACACGTGACCGGGAATCTGGCCGCTGAGCGTGGGCAACAACATCGGACCGTTCGTCGCGACACTATTGCCCCTGAACGCGCGGTGCCACCACTCGGTTTCACTAAGCACTCGCACTGCGGCATTGGCGTCGGCGTCCAATTGACGATAGGTTTCCAGCGGCGCTGCGACGTAAAGCCGGTTGTAGCCAACTGGCG
>NZ_JBFHFD010000094.1:0-18049 GCF_041583735.1 Novipirellula sp. | reverse complement strand
TACGTTCCCGCGCAATACAACAAGGACACGCCTGCTGCGTTGATGGTGTTCCAAGATGGCGAACGAATGCGAGACGTGAACGGACGCTGGCGAATTCCTGTTGTGTTTGACAACTTAATCGCTCGCGGTGACATGCCGCCCACGATCGCCGTCTTTCTCGATCCAGGCCACCACAAATCGAAACCACGCAAAGGCAACAAGTCGTCCAATCGCAGCTTTGAGTACGACGGACTGGGGGATCGCTACGCAAACTTCTTGCTCGACGAAATACTCCCGGAAGTAGAATCGCGTTACAACATTTCCGATGATCCCAAGATGCGTGCGATCGGTGGATCGAGTTCCGGTGCGATCTGTGCCTTTACCGTTGCTTGGGAGCGGCCCGACCAGTTCCAAAAGGTCTACAACAGCGTCGGCAGCTACACCAATCTCCGTGGTGGCGATGCCTATTCGGGACTCGTGCGAAAAACGGAACCCAAGCCAATCCGTGTCTACATGGCTGACACGAGCGGCGACGTCGACAATGCGTTTGGAAGTTGGCCGATCGCAAACCAGCAGATGGCATCGTCACTGAAGTATATGGGGTATGACGTCCGCTTCGATTGGGCCGAAGGCTACATGCATAACGCGGACTACGGAAGCTCGCGTTTTCCCGATGCGATGAAATGGCTATGGCGAAACGAAGCTCACTCGCCGACCATTGACACGAGTGACGACCTGCGTGGCGACCTCACGCTGTTGAATCTACTAGTGCCTGACCAGTCATGGAAAGTCGTGGCGCAGGACCTGGGCTTCGCCGATGCTCCGTGCAGCGACGATCAAGGCAACTTCTACTTCTGTGACATGAAGGCACCTGCAGTGTACCGTGTCGACGCAATCAGCGGTGAGAAAACCGTGATTGCGAAGGAGTCCGTCAGCGGACTCGAATTCGGTCCCGACGGAATGCTCTACGGTTGCCAAGGCAAACAGAAACGGGTGATCGCCATCGACACCACCAACGGCGATGTGAAAATCGTCGCTTCCGATGTGCAACCCAACGACATGGCGGTCTCCAAGGACGGTTACATTTTCATCACTCAGACGCAAGCGAAGCAAGTCACGCGAATCAACATCAAGACGGGTGAGGTTTCGGTCGCCGACACCGGCATCACACGTCCCAACGGAATCGCGATGTCGAATGACGGCGGAACGCTTGCCGTTTCCGACCATGGTGGTCCCTACACATGGACATTCCGCGTCAACGCGGGTGGCGAATTGGACGCTAAGATGCCGACCATGCCGATGCGACTTCCAATCGACCCCAAGGGGGAATTCAAGTTCAACGAACCCCCGCCATACAGCACCGTCTCTCGTGGCGATGGCATGTGCGTCGATAAAGCCGGGCGTTATTACGTCACCAGCGAGTTAGGCGTGCAAATTTTTGACCCAACGGGACGTCCGTGCGGCGTGCTTCCCAAACCCGACAAGACCATGCCGTTAACCAGTTGCACGATCGCTGGCGAGAACCACGAGACCCTCTTCATCACCAACGGCCGAGCGGTCTACCAGCGTCAACTGCAGATCCAATAGTGAAGTTGGACCCGCTCCTAATCTGCCAGGCAGGAGTCTTTCAGTATGTTAGCCGCTTTGACGCTAGCCACGGTTCCGACATTCAACCGGGGCAATCGCCAAATCGCAACGCTGTACGGGAGAGAAAAAGGTACGGGAGAGAAAAAGGTACGCGGACTCTTTTCTCGGGAGTGGCAGGTCGGATTCAGTGCTCCGGTGACCGACTCCGGAGTGTGTTGTCGCCTCACTAAGCGTGCTCCGGTTTCATCGACCGGACGTTTTACTGGAGTCGGCCACTGCAGCACGCTGAGGTGTTCACGCCCCACGTCATGACATCGCTGCCGATTCGTCGCGGTTGATGCCAGCCCGATTCATTAGAAGGCCCTTCTTGAGACGACCCTCCAAAGAGCATGAAGGTTGATTCAAAGGTAGCTCGAGAACTCGAGAAATTGGCCAGCAAAATTGCACGAGGATGAGACGTGGTTGCCTGAAGACGCATCGTTTGAAGGAATCGATGGTGACAACGATTCAGCGATTATCTGGTGAGCCGACGAAGTGCGGCGAGGCGATTTGCCAGCTCAGCGAATTGCGGTTCGGAGAAGTGGACACATTTCGCAGAGATACAAACGTGGTGGACTTTGGAGTGTTTTACCATCGCCAGCAGAAAGTCCCGCGATTTCTGCGGCGAGAGCTGCCCCACTAGGACGCTCACAATCGGCTGAGACACGGGGAAATACGCAATCCGACGTTTCGGCGGTGTCCGTGGCGGTGTCATCCGCGCACGGGAGCGACGACCAAGGCAATGAACTATTGGCGATCTGGAGTGGCTTGGATGATCCTGCGAAAGCCGAGCTGATGAGCGTAGCGAGAGATCTGGCGAGTCGATCGGACCAAGTAACGCGATTGCCGAACCCAACCCGAGCGAAGCGGTAGGGCGTCTTGATCTACCCTCCACCAAAGCTATTCCAGGGAATTGACTGCTGACGCCTTGGAAAAGGAAGCGGGCTGAAGACACGCCGGAAACACCTTGGCGATGATCAGGACTCGCCCAACTAGTCACCGTGGGAAATTTGGGAGATGTTGCCATCGGTAGGAAGGCGAATGCAACGGAGGGATGTCGCGGAGTTACAATCGAGTTCTTGGCAAATGACAAAGGCTGTGGCCGAAACCAGAATTCCCCACTGATAAGGATTGAAATTAATGCGATCGTTTTTGGTTCTACTCGCCCTAACTATCACCGGATGCTCAGCCGGCACACCAACCCCCGATTCATTTAGCGTCTTCGCCGAGTCAGAGCTTTCTCGGTATCAAAACTTGGCACTTGATGGAGTCGTCTTCTCGCTAGTCGATACAGACCTCAGGGAAAACGACTCGCTTTCTTATCCGTTCGTTGGGATCGTCAAGTTTAAGGTGATCGATAACACCAAATGGTTCACGCGGCATGTCCCAGGATACGAAACTCCAGCCGTCGTCACCTTTTCCGTTCCGATCGAGTACCGGTACCGATCGGATAACAAATCATGGGAATTCGTCAAATCCAATTACCGGGAAGTCGCATTCGATCTCCCTGAGGTGACAGATGAAGGTAAGAAATTCGACGTTCTTGAGAAGATTCTTTCTGATCCGCTGACTGGCACGATCACAGACCCAAGCAAGATGCCGTTCCTTGTTAGAACGATATCTACATGGACTCTTGATGAGTACAAAAAGGAATTCAAGATTGATTGAGTCTTCAAGTTAGTGATGTTTGGAGATGCCAGCCATCGATGAAGATCACGCTGTTCACGCGGGTGTACCAAGGTAGGGTATATCTAAGTCACGGGTCCTTTCTGGAGGTCTGATTGCTCCCACCCTCACAAGGGAACGGTGAGTGAATCAACAAACGTAGCGCTACACGGGCTATCCCAAAAAAAAGGGGTAGGGGTCCCTGCGCCGCAGCGTCTGGAATCTGTTAGTGGAAACGCCCGAAACGTGAATCCCGACTGTGGCAATTGCGTTAACGCCACCAGCAACGCCCCTGCTGTCGACGGAGACGCTGCGAAACCTCAAACGGGCGTAATCTGTCGAGTTGACTACTCGATGCGTTAAAACGCTTACAGGAATCATCAGGACCAATCAAACGGCAAAAAGTGCCCTGGACACGGTCTTGGTTGTCACGAGAATGGGCTCCGTGGACCGATCCCCACATCTAACCGAATTGCTGGGCTGATCCCCCGGCGAATGCGGGTACGCGACTGATCCTCGCCTAACGATCTGACCGAGTGGTGCGACACCTTGCGCTCACTCGGTTGGATCGGCCCTTCCAACAAGCAAGGTGATTCTGATGACCGATGCCGAATCTGTAGACTTGGAACTGCGCGAACTGACTTGGCGAGACCTCGCGAACGATGCGTACAAGACGGCTGAAAGCGTCGTGAAGTCACTGTCGGTAAACTGGATGCCGGAGCCCAACGCCAGGGCGATGCGGGATGGCAAGCCGCTGTCGATCGATGAGACGGCTGAGCTACTCCAAGAGCGTCTGGAGCTTCTGGAAGGCCGGTACGCCTATCTGCGGAGCATGTTTGGCCGGATGGGGCCGCTGCTGGACGACATGGATGAATTCACTATTCCGGCCCACCCGGTTTACTACTCGTGGTACCCGGGGATGGAAACGGTCATCGTCCCTGAATCGGAATACCAAGCCGCATGGAAGGCAATCGCCGACGTAGAGAGCCGCATTGCGTTTTGGAACCTGATGGCGACGGACCACTATCGTGAGGCGAGCCACATCGCTGAAAAGCCGGAAGAGGAGCGAACCCCGCAAGAGATCGACCGACTACAGCGATACCGAGACCGCCAATCTAACAATCCATTCCATCCCCATATCAAGAAGCTGATTCTCGATCGGTTGCGAAAAGAACAGGCTCGAATCAAGAGGGATTTTGCTATCGGGCTGGCTGATGAGCTAGCGCCGCCTGCATTGGATCCGCTGTACGACACACGTCCGAAGCGTGAGGGAGTCGCAAGAACGGAGTCACCCGAAGCCGACGAGCCGAACGTCGATAAGCCAGATGAGGAACGCGACGGCCTGCTGTTATCGCCGGGGGCGATGGAGGGCTTGGCGAGCATACTAGGCCAGCTATCGAAGCGGCCCGCTCACGAAATTGCAGCTGGCGAGATCATCGATCAAATACGTAAAGACCGGCGTGAAACAAAGACATCCCAAGATGACTGGGCGGTGAGACTAGGGAAGAGCAAAAAGACGATCAACAAGGCGATGAAGATCGTTAAGAGGACCGAGGTGTACCGTGACGCGGTATCGATACCGGTATCCTCGGATACCGCGAAAAAAAATCTGTCACGGCAAAACACGTAGTTTTTCGGTTTCCAAACTGCGGTACCGGCGAAAAATGGATACTGCGGGGCCATGGGTGTAGGAGGACCACTCATGGCCAAGAAACGAAAACCAAACCCAAACGTCGACACCGTACGAGCACTCATACGGATTGCTCGATCGGCGTCTCTATCAGGTGATGACCTGCTGCTGCGTAGCGCTGAGGTCGAGCTGTCGGACTACGGCATCTCACTCGTAGACATCGGCATTACCACCACCTCTGAGCCGAAGGAGGTGGCCCGTGGCTAATCCAACACGATCGACGGTGATCGAATCCGTCGACATCGATGAGCTGATAGCGGCAATCACCGCGGCCGTACTAGCTGCCCTGATGCCCCTGCTGTCCGAGTCATCCGAGCCCCGACTCGTCGGTGGCGACGCTATGGCCGACCTCCTCGGTGTGTCCCGACCGACCGTGGATCGCGCACGAGCAGCCGGAGAGATACCGAGCATCATGATCGGGAGTCGGCGGCTATATCAGCCCGAGGCGGTGATCGCGGCACTGGCTGCCGCCAACAAAAAAAGGGGTGACGGCCATGCTGATTGACCACCACCCCCAGAAAACGCGTGACAGTGCGACCCGTCACCCCGATGATACCCGACACGAGCCCCGAGCCCAAGCTGATCGTGCCCGTGTACGTATCGCCGGACGCGTGGGTGAGATCGCTCGACAGGTATCCGAGATGGCGGCGTCCGACCGTCTCGCAATACGCTTGGCTGTGCATCGACGCCGACGCCAGCTACTGAGCGAGCAGGGCTATACGTCCGATGAGATCGACCGCATCGAGGACCTGCGTTTGGGCGCCAGCTATCACGTGCTGTGCGCCATGGGGCAATGCTCACGTCTCTGGATCGATGACGGCATGCTGCACGTCGATGGATCCCGAGCTGGACATTTTGCCAAGCGGCTCGCCCGCTACAACCAGGTCCCCGATGGGCACGATCGGAGCCTAGCGGCGGTGCTGTACCTGCGACTCACTGGAGGTGCAACATGACCCAGCGTGATACGACTTTGCCGCAGTATCCGTCTGCGGATCGGAAAAACATCGGCTACGCGATCCGATACATCAAGGCCCTGATGGCGAGCGATGCAATACGAGACATCGGCATGGAGGCGGTCCTGCTTTGCGTGTTTGTCGCGTCGTGTGAGGACAAACTGCACTATGCCAAACCGCCAAAGTATTGGCGAAAGGAAATGATGAATCAGTTCGGCAAAGGCTCGCCCAAGGATTTAAATCGCATCCGGAAGGCTGCAGAGGATGCTGGGCTACTTCATCACGTTCCCGGAACCAGAACCAAGATGGGAGTGTATTGGACATTGGTGCCTGAATGGCTCCCGATGGGAAACGAACCGTTCCCAAAAGGGAACGGAACGAAGCCGAACCGTTCCCAAAAGGGAACGGATCAAGCTGCGAACCGTTCCCAAAAGGGAACGGAAAGGGGAACGGAAAGGGGAACGCTTTCTATACCCAGTACCCATACACCCAAAAAGAAGAAGACCGAGCCATCATTTGATCATGCGAAAGTTGATCTGCCATTTGGCTCTGACGAATTCCGAGAGGCCTGGGAAGACTACTGCGAAATGAGGCGCGAAGTCAAAAAGGCGCTGACACCGACTGCCGCCAAGGCCGCGTTGAAGAAGCTAGGTGGCTGGGAAGAGGCTGACGCTTGTGATGCGCTCGAAAACAGTACGGCCAGTCAGTGGCAGGGATTGTTTCTACCGGACAAACCAAGAGGACGCGCGGACGATCGCGAGCCAACGACACCACCACCACCAATCAAGCGACGGAGATCACCCCAATGACCAATCATGACCGACCGACCGCCCGCGACCGCGTGACCGAGACCGAGGCCTGTCTGATCGCCGCCGTCATTGCCGATCCAGACACGATAACCGAGGCGTCCGCTATCGCCGACGCGAGTGACTTTGTTGATGACCGGCATCGCCGATTGTGGGGAATCATCACATCGATGGCCGATGCCAATGAGTCGATACACGACGTCAGGCGACTGCTCGCAAACATTCGTGATGCAGGCCTGATGGAGGCTCTTGGCGGCAAGGAGGCTTTCGCCAAGCGATACCTGGACATCGAGGTAGCGGCTAACGCGACAGCATACGCCAAGGACGTCAAGCGGCATTCAACGCGCCGACAACTCAGGGCACTCGCGAAGCAATTCGTGGACGACATCGAGGCCACCGACGATCCGGCCGAAGTGGCCAACATCGTCCGCGCTAAGATCGATGATGTTGCATCCTACGCATCGACGACCACGGACACGTTGAGCCTCCATGAGGCGGCTTTGCAGAGGCTGCAACTGATCGAGAATCCCGAGGCATCCGAAGTCGGCAAGCTGATCCCAACCGGCATAACGTGTCTTGACGAAGTCTATGGAGGCCTGCGATGCGGCGGATCCTACGTAATTGCAGCGAGGCCTGGGCGGGGCAAGTCGGCATTGATGAAGCAGATATTCAACTCGTTGGACGTCCGAGGAAGGTCATCGCTGTGTATCTCGCTGGAGATGGAACCGCATGAGTTTGCATCGCGAGTCTTGTCGGAACGAGCCGAAATCGACGGCAAGATGCTAGAGGTGGATGACACCGGTGGATGCCTATTGAGCAACGACGAGCTTGAGCGACTACGCAAAACCGTCAGCGACACCGAGCACAGCGTGATTTACATAGCAGCGCCCAAGGGCAAAGCAGCGACGATGGAGGCGATAGCGGCACAAGCGAGGCTGGCCAAGGCGAAATGGGGCATCGAGGTGCTGGCGGTGGACTACCTGCAAATCATGGCCAAGTCATCGCCACGACAAACAGACTATGAATTCGTGACGGCAAACTCGAAGGCATTTAAGCAATTGGCGAGAGAGCTGGGCATCGTCGTGATTGTCCTATCGCAGCTAAACCGAGGTGGCGAGAGCGGTGGCAACCCAAGGCGTCCGAGATTGTCTGACCTTCGCGACAGCGGATCGATCGAGCAGGATGCGGACGGTGTAATCATGCTCCACCAGATCGCGGAGCACTCCACAGACTATGAGTTGATCGTTGCCAAAATGAGAAACGACTCGGAGAACAGATTCCCGGTTGAGCTTGTCGGCAAGTACACAATGTTTCGATCGCGGGAGGGCAAATGATGGACACCACGACCAACACCCACAGCACCATCGTTCCCATCGTTCCGGTAGTGTTCACCGCGACTGACGAACGCACTCGCAGGCTTGCCTGGGGCATGGCCGCCGACGATGACGCAGAGCGACTCTTGGCGATGGATGAGATGGATCCGGCCGACGTTCCAACGTGTCCACGATGCCGGAGAGTTTGCGACACCCAGCGAATGGATGACGATTGGCGGTGCTCTCGATGTGACACCGATGCCCGTGAAATCAGGCAACGCACAAGGCGTTTTTGGGCCCAATAGGCGGCCCGGAGTGCGTGCTATGTTGCTCGCGTGTGTGCGCGTGCGCGTAGCAAGCTAATTCGATCCTACGATTCCGAATCACCGGTATGTTGCTCGCGTGTGTGCGCGTGCGCGTAGAACCAGATCGGGTGGGATCCCGTACTCTGGAGCACGTATGTTGCTCGCGTGTGTGCGCGTGCGCGTAGGGCCTTCCGACTGGGCCACAGGAAAATCTACATACACGCAGGCATCGAGCTTGCTAAACTGACCTCGCAACGGCTAGGGGTAAGCTCCCGAACACCGGTCATCACCCACCGGCCCGCCGTTGCTCTTTTTTCTTTTGGGTGACGTGAGAGGTGACACGATGGCGAGTTTGCGTAAAGAGAATGACCGTGGGCGAGTTGGGTGGCGGTTACAGTTTCGGCACGATGGCAAGCGTCGGTCTCTGTGGCTAAGTGATCCAAGTAAGCGACGCGCCGAAACGGTGATGCGTCACGTTGACGAACTTGTTAGAGCCAAGGCGTCTGGAGGTGGGATTGATCCAGCGACCGCTAACTGGGCGATCGATCTTCAGGGCAAGCTCTTTGACTCTCTTGCCCGCATCGGTTTGGTCGACCCGAAGCGACATACATCGCTTGGTGATGATGCTCGACTGCTTGGCCCGTTCTGCGATGCGTACATTGCCAGCCGTACCGATCTGAAACAGGCAACGATCGACAACTACGGACATGCCAGACGGTTGTTGGTCGAGAGGTTTGGAGAGCGTCACATTCTCGCAGCGATTACGGTTGCTGATGCCGAGAATTGGCGTCGATGGATGCTTGCCCGACCGGTGAAGTGGGATGCCGACGGTAAGCCGACCGCGACGATGGCCGAAGCGACAGTGAGCAAGCACGTGAAGCGGGCCAAGACGATGTTCGCCCATGCGGTTAAGGACCGGTTGCTAACCGAAAATCCCTTTGCCGAACTGAAAACGAGCAGCGAAGTGAATCGCAGTCGTGATCACTACATTGACCGCAAGACCGCCGCGGCCGTCCTTACTGCCTGTCCCGATGATGACTGGCGGTTGGTATTTGCGTTTGCTCGCTTTGCAGGCCTGCGACGATGTGAGGTGCTCGCCATGAAGTGGACGGACATCCTCTGGGATGTGGAGCGGTTGCGTATCGACTCACCAAAGACCGGCTTGCGGTTCTGTCCCATCTTTCCTGAGCTGATGCCGTTCCTGCTTGCATCGTCCGAGTCGGCACCCGATGGGGCGGTGCGGTGCATTCACCGATATCATCGATTGGCCAATGTGGGCACCCAGCTAAACCGAGTCATCGAGTCGGCCGGAGTCGTCCCATGGCCCAAGACGTTCCAGAACCTGAGAGCGACCCGCCGCACCGAACTGCAGGAGCGGCACCAGGATCACGTTGTTAACTCATGGCTTGGTCATTCGAGCCAAACGGCTGAGAAGCACTATTTGCAGGTGACTGATGACCATTGGGCCGCGGGCTCGAATGAGGTGACCGGTGAGGCAATCGATGCTGAATCGATCATTAATGGCTCTGGCGGTGTCCGTGGCGGTGTCATCGGTGCAAATCACCAAGGAAAAGAGCCAATCACCCCACGAAAAAACCCCGCGAAACAGGCTTGTGAGGTGCCTGGAACACGGGGTTTTATGAGTCTAGCTGCCCCACTAGGACTTGAACCTAGAATAACAGAGTCAGAATCTGTCGTGTTGCCAATTACACTATGGGGCAGTGTTGATGCGAATGCGTTGATGCGGAAGCTGTTTTGATGCGGAAGCCGCCTTCATTTTGCCGGCCACATCCAAATGTTTCCGATTGGAATGTTTCGGCTTCGCGTCGCCTTTTCCGCCGTTGCGACGACCATCATAAGCGAAATTGCATTCTTCGCTACTGCCAGCCGCTGCGTCTATTTGGATCGTTTTTTGATTCGCAGTCAAGATGGCGTTCCGATTCCTTCGTTGTTGTTTGGGCTCAATTGGCATAGAATGTGCTTCCGGCGCGGCTCACCGCGAGCATTTGGCGTCTTCGGGCGTGGGGAAACCGTCACGAAACGCCAGCGATCCTGATCGATGGGCCCATTGCCCGCCGCTGCCCCCCCCTCCATTTTGATTTACTAGATTCCGAGGCATTTCCTATGGCTTTCTTGTCGACAAGTTCGATCGGAGATGACGGCAGCGCAGAACGTTTTCGTCTGCAAGACGGCGAAACCGTGATCGGCCGGCACCCGGATTGCCATATCGTGGTCGATGCCGGCGCGGTCAGCCGCTACCACGCCAAAGTCGTGCATCAGGATGGCGACTTCCTCGTCGAAGACTCGGGCAGCCGCAACGGCACCTTTTTGAATGGGCAACTCTTGACCGAGCCCGAGGTGCTGCGGGAAGGAGACCGCGTTCGCATCAGTGACGTGGAGCTCGTCTTTCACCAAGACGCTGTCCCCGAATTTGCCCAAGACCACAATCTAATGACGTTCGATGGATCGAACTTCGGCATCATGATGGTCGAGGACGCGGATGCCGAGAAAATCAGCTCTTCAAAAGTCGAATTCCGCAGCAGCAGCGAGGGGCTGAAGCTGTCGGCAACGCCCGAGGCGAAACTCGAAGCCTTGATGCGAATCAATAGCAACCTCAGCAACGCATTGGGGCTCGACGAAGTGCTGCCGAAGGTGCTGAATAGTTTGTTTGATATCTTTCCTGCGGCGGACCGCGGCTTTGTCGTGATGGAAGATAACCATGGCAATTTGATCCCCCGTTGGGTCAAAACGCGGCAAACGCGAGATGAGAGCGAGACCGTTCGGATCAGCCGTACGATCATTCGCGAAGTGATGAAAACGGGCGAGGCCATTCTGTCGCTCGACGCCTCCGAAGACACCCGGTTTGACAGTAGCCAATCGATTGCCGATTTTTCGATTCGGTCAATGATTTGTGCTCCGCTGATTGATGGCAGTGGACAATCCTTTGGCGCTTTACAAATCGACTCGCTCAAAGGCCGCGGGCAATTTCGCGAGGAAGACACCGATTTGCTCAGCGGGGTAGCGGCCCAAGCCGGGGTGGTGATCAACAACGCGCGATTGCATGAGCAGGCGCTGCATCAACGCGAAGTCGAACAAGATCTGAAATTGGCCACGGAAGTTCAGCAGGCTTTCTTGCCTCAATCACCTCCAGATGCTCCGGGCTATCAGGTTTGCAGTTTCTATCAGGCAGCGAACCACATCGGCGGCGACTATTTTGATTACATCCATCTGGCCGATGGACGTGTGGCGGTGGTGGTCGCCGACGTCGTTGGCCACGGTGTGGCGGCGGCGATGTTTATGGCCAAATTGTCGGCGGAAACGCGTTTTTGTTTGGCGAGCGATGCCAACGTGGCGCGAGCCGTGGAGCGGCTGAACGATCGAATGAGCCGGTTGCATGTCGAACGGTTTGTCACGTTTTTATTAGTCGTGATTGATCCCACCAGCGATTCGGTGACGATTGTCAACGCAGGCCATATGGCCCCCATCGTACGGCTTGCCCGAGACGGAAAAATTGTCGAACCTGGCGAAGAAGAATCGGGATTGCCGATCGCGATTGATGACGGAATGTCGTACGAAGCAGTCGAGTTTCCGATGGCTGTCGGTGATGTGGCGGTCATGTACACCGATGGGATCAACGAGGCCATGGACAATGACGACAACGAATTTGGGATCGATAAAGTTCGCGAGATGACGGCGCTCGGTGGCCACGCCGAAGAGATCAAAGACCGGTTGGTCGAAGCGGTGCTGAAGCATGTCGGCGATGCTCCGCCGTTTGACGATATGTGTTTAGTCGTGATCGAGCGGCTCGCGGTGGCCGGTGAAACGGTCAGTGAACTTACCGACACTGCGGACCAAGATATATTGGGGCAATTGGCCGATGAAGACACGGGATTCTAAAACCATGAACGCTTCGCAGCTTCGATACGTCGTCCGTTTCCGTGGTCAAGTCCAAGGCGTTGGTTTTCGTGCGAACGCGCTTTCACAAAGCATCGGTCTCCGCGTGCGAGGGTTTGTGCGAAACCGAGGGGATGGATCCGTTGAATTGGATGTGGTCGGCTCGGAACCAGACCTACGGGAATTGTTGAAGCGAATCGAAGAATCGATGAAAGGTAACATCGACGACCGGGAAATCGAAACATTGCCCGCAGAAGAGCGTGCGGACGAGTTTCGGATTCGATATTCCTAAGCACGCTAGTTTCCTGACCACGAAGGTCCCTTTGACCATGAACGAGCTTTGATGAAACGCGACCGGATTTATTCGTTGCCTCACGAACGTGTTGGCAGCTTCGCCTTTGACGAACAGGTGGTCGAGGTGTTTCCCGATATGATCGCGAGATCGGTTCCGGGATACGCGTCGATTTTGGCGATGATCCAGCAATTGGCTCCGCGGTTCGCTCAAGCAAAAACGAACGTCTACGATTTAGGGTGTTCCCTTGGCGCCGCCACTCTATTGATCCAGCCTCGAGTGCCACAGGATTGTGTCATTCACGCCGTTGATAATTCGCCGGCGATGGTCGCGCGATTGCAAGCGAAATTGCAAGCGAAATTGCAAGACAGCGAGCCGCAATCCGCCATGGCACCGGTCCATGTGCATCAAGCGGATGTGTGTGGATTCCCGATGACCAACGCTTCGTTTGTGGTACTGAATTGGACGCTTCAGTTCATCCCCAAAGATCAACGAGCGTCGCTATTAACTGCGGTCGCGGATGCGATCGTCCCCGGGGGCGCGCTGCTCGTTTCGGAAAAGATTTGTTTCGACGATGCGGGGCAACAATCGCTGCTGAATGATTTGCACCATGATTTTAAACGTGCCAATGGATACAGCGATCTCGAAATTGCTCAGAAACGTACCGCGTTGGAAGATCGCTTGATTCCTGAGACCATGCAAACGCACGTCGATCGACTTTATGCCGCAGGATTTGATTGCGTCGCGCCGTGGTTTCAATGTTTCAACTTTGCCTCGATTTTGGCGGTCAAAGCGGAGTCGGCAGCGTGACGTTATTTGATCGAGAGGCATTGTTTGAACAATTGCGTCAACGAGGTTTAACCGATTGGGCGAGCGAGTTGCGGCGGATTTGCAGCGAGCGATTTCATCCTTCCAAACATGGCAATCTCGATAAATGGACACGTGCTTGGCAGTCGCTGCCGGAATGCCAGGACGCGTCGATCGATGCCAGCGGCGATGCCGTGACGGTCCGCGGATCGCTCGCGATGGATCCTCGTCATGTCGACTCGCTGACGTCGACGCTGATGCAGATGCATCCTTGGCGGAAAGGACCGTTTGATTTCTTCGGAGTCTCGGTAGATACCGAATGGCGATCCAATTGGAAGTGGGATCGTTTGGCCGAGTCGCTTGATTTTCGTGGCAAATCGGTGCTCGATGTAGGTTGTGGCAACGGTTACTACGGATGGCGAATGATCGATGCAGGAGCCGATTGGGTGCTCGGATGTGATCCCTATCTTTTGTACGTGATGCAATTCGAAGCGATGCGCCGCTATGCGGCAGGACCAGAGAAGCATTTCATTGTGCCGTTGGCCGACACCGATCTTCCCAGTCAACTGCAAGCATTCGATTTGACACTTTCGATGGGGGTCCTGTATCACCGCACTAGCCCGATTGATCACTTGCAAACGCTGGCGGAAACGCTTAAGCCCGGAGGGCAGGTGGTGGTCGAGACGTTGGTGATCGAGTCGGACGAAGCAACGGTGCTGGTGCCTGAGGATCGTTACGCCAAGATGCGAAACGTTTGGTTCATCCCATCGGTACCGATGTTGACGCGGTGGTTGGATCGGAGCGGATTTACCAACATCGACGTTATCGATGTGACCGCGACCACGCCCTCGGAACAGCGAGGAACACCGTGGATGACCTTTCACTCACTCGTTGATTTTTTGGACCCGGTCGATCCATCACGCACGGTCGAAGGCTACCCGTCGCCGGTTCGAGCGATTGTCGTGGCGACAAAGTCCTAGACAATCGGCTTTCCGGTGTGGATTGGAAACGCCCTGCAAATCGTCATCGCATTTCCTGGGCCGCGGGCCGCTGGCCGACGAAACTATTGCCTCATGTTTTAGGGATGATGTTGCTTGGTGATCTGCAGCATGGCCTCGTGCAGCTTGCCATTACTTGCAACAAGGCTGGTTGTTTTTAGTGGTAGATCGGCACCTCTAGCATCGCTGACTTGGCCGCCAGCCTCGCTGACAAACAGTCGTCCGGCAGCAAAATCCCAGGGAGAAAGTTGGTATTCAAAGAAGCCGCCGAACTGACCGCAGCCGACTTGGCAAAGGTCCAGCGACGCGGTGCCAAATCGCCGGATGCCGTGAATGTCGTTGCCAAAAAAAGCTTCGATCGCGGCGAGCGTACTTCGCATCATGTCGCCGCGATCGTAATAGAATCCGCAACCGATCAAAACTTCGCTCAATTTTTCAGAATTGCAAACCGAGACGGCGACGCCGTTGATCGCCGCCCCGCCGCCTTTCGTCGCCGTAAACATCTCGTCGCGAACCGGATTAAACACCGCACCGACCACCGGTTCACCGCGGTGATAGTAGGCGATCGAGACGGCAAAATGAGGTAACCGATGCGCGAAGTTATTGGTACCGTCCAGCGGATCGATGATCCATAAATGTTCGGCGTCGGTGGCGCCGCCGGCGAGCGATTCTTCGCCCAAAAGTTCATGGCCGGGATAGCGGGTCCGCAAGAAGTTGGCGATCGCTTGTTCGCTCTCAAGGTCTGCATCACTGACCAAGTCGTATGTCTTACCGCCCACTTCGGACTTGTTGCGGATCGTCACGCCATCGCGGAAATAGCGAAGCAGGATCTCGCCGCCGACGCGTGCTGCACTCGTGGCGGTCAGTAAAAGTTCGTTACGGTCGAGCATCAATGGGTCTCGGTTGCGAAGAAAGGATGGGACGTGCAATACATTACCAAGGAAGCACTGGATTGCCGAAGCCCCCGCTGCCGAGCCTCTCTGATGCCGAGGCCCCCAATCGCGAGGCCCCCAATCTCGAGGCCCCCAATCGCGAGGCCAAGCGACAAATTGGCTGATTCACGAGCTTTCGTGTGCTTGGAACCTTAGCGGACAGGTGCCGTCAGCGTCGAGGAGGTGGGCCGAAAGTGGGGCCAATACAGATTTTCGCCGTGCTTGTCGTGATAAAAAAGAGGGTGACCAGCATCGCTTGATTGCCCGCAACATACCGGCTGTGACGGTCCATTAACGCTTGGCGATTCAAGCCGAGCGGAGCGATTGCAGCGGAATGATCCTCAGTGCCAGCAGTCGTTCGATTGCCATCGCACCGCGGCCTTCACGGACCACGCGTTGCAGGTCACTTTTGTTGATCATCCCCACGACCGATCCGCCGCTGGACACCAAGAACTTTTCCAATGAGTTGGTGCCTAACCACCCCAATGCGTTTTTCGCATTCCACTGACTACTGATAATCGGCAGCGAGCGAACGTCGGGAAAGTTCGGGCCTGGATGGTTCAGCAACCTTGCTTTGACCGCATCACTGGATTCCTCGTCACGGCGAGACGCAGGAAAACCATCCGTACTGCGCGCCGCCGAAGCGACATCGTCCCGCACCGGAGCGGTGGCCAGCATCGCTTCGCCACGAGCCGCGAGGAAAATAAATCCGGCAATGAAGACAAGCATCAAATTGCCGCTGATCAATCCAAGTAAACCGAAGCCAACCGCCGTGATTTGTCCCACATTTGCAGCGATACGGGTTGCCGCGGCGTAAGGCATTGTCATCGCCAAGAGCGATCGCAACACGCGGCCGCCGTCCATCGGGAACGCAGGCAGCATATTAAACACGACCAACGCGACATTGACGATCGCCAAACGGCTTAGGAACGAAGTGACGGCGCCGGCGGCGGGATCCAAAATCGCGAAGCCGATGAAAATCGCAGCAGCGATCACAACATTCACTGCGGGACCCGCGACGGCGATTGCCAATTCGTGCGCCGGGCGTCGAGGCATCCGCGCGAGGCTGGCGACGCCTCCGATCGGTAGTATCGTGATATCACGTGTGGGAATGCCAAAGCGGCGTGCCATCAGCGCGTGTCCGTATTCATGAAACAGCACGCAAGCGAAAATCGAGAGCACAAACAGCACCGAAACGGTCGCGCCAGCGACCCCGCTGCCCGCCGCCAGGCTCGAAAAATAGATCCACAGAGGGACGAGTAAAAACGTCCAGTGAACGCGAACGTCGATATTGGCGAATCGTCCCAAATGCCATGAACCGCTCATGAATCAGTCTCCTTGAAAAAATTGAACTCAAGGCGGTCTATGGATGCATACGCTGTGCCAACGGTTGGGGACTGCCAATTCTGCGGAAGAATACCGATTGCTACAGACTTCACGCGTCGAATCGACTGGGGAACACCACCTCGATGGGGCAATTTGCCACGATCTTCCCCGCCACAGGAGGTGGGGTCAGCGTCGTTGCGACCGAAACGTGGACCTTCGTGACTGTGGCCTCGTGGGGTGAGCAGGTCCGTTAGTGAGCAGGTCCGTTAGTGGGTGAGCCGTTGCCACGGAGTTCCTGCAACGCTTCGTAGGCCGCGATCGGAGCAGAGAGACGCGGTTCCACCCCTTCGAGTGTTGCCATTACTTTTGCAACCACACCGCGATGTTTGCCCCGTTTGCGAATTTCTTTCAAGGCGTGATGGGCGACTTTGTAAAACGACCCCGAACGGCTCGAGTGGGACAGCCCGCTGAGCACCGCTTGCAACCCGACTTCGCCCATCTCGGCCACGCCTTCGGCGGCGACCCAGGCAACGTCGTGGTCATCGTCGTCCATCGCGTGCACTAACGGCAACGCGGCGATGGGGTCTCCGATTTGCGATAATGCCTTTGCCGCTTCCCAGCGAACTTGATGGCGATAATCGACTAATTCGGCGATCAGAGCTTCCGTCACATCGCGACTCTCTGCGGCGACCAACGCGTTACGGGCTTTCTCGCGGACCACGCCATCATCCGAAGCAAGTTGTTTGATGGCTGAACTGATTTCATGCGTCTTCATTGCTTGCGGTTCCTAACGTTGGAGATCGTTTCGGTCTTAGCCCAGGGGCGTCAAGCAAAGCAAAATCAAAACACGGTAAGAGCCGTTACCTTGGCGCGACCCGGTGTTTGTTCAGTATACCCACCGAGCATGCCAAAGAACAAATCAAGGTCATTGCGACAAGCAGGACTCGCGATCGCGTGAAGGGGGAAGGATCGAAACAGCGACGAGCGGTTTCGGGGCTTGCATTGATCGACGGCAAACGAGCGATGCAATTGCCATTTAGGCACAGGTTCATTTAGGCACAGGTTCATTTAGGCACGGGCTTTGCCAAGGGTTTAAATGACCGTGGGGGCGACGTGATGAAGTGGGGGGGGGGAACTCTTGAATCCCCTTCATTACGGCAACGCCTTCGCACGGCAGCCCACTGCGAAAAGTCGATTTTGCGGTTCGACGGCCAAATTTCATCCAACTTAGCTCCGAGACTGATCCGATGAGGCTACGAAACAAGTTAGGAGTCTTTTTGCCGGTAACCGGATTTCTGTTGTTGTGCTTGGGGTTTTCCGGCGCCTGGTATGTACTGCAATTGCAGCGTCAAAATTCGCAAATTCTTGACGTCAACGTGGCGAGCATCCGGGCGGCCGAAGCGATGGAATTGATTGTTCGTGAGATGCGGCACGAATTAGGCGTGTTTTTGTTGACCAAGGAT
>NZ_JBFHFD010000093.1:0-18176 GCF_041583735.1 Novipirellula sp. | reverse complement strand
GCCGTTTCGATCGCAGGGATGCTGGTTCCATTTGCCTTGGGTTCGGTGCTGGCGTGGTTCTTTGTTCGTCATACGTCGATGTTCATGCCGCAAACTGGCATGATCGAAGCAATGTTGTTTTTGGGCGCATCGTTGTGCATCACCGCGTTTCCGATGCTGGCCCGGATCATTCACACCAAAGGTTTGGCGGGAACTCGGATGGGCACGGTGGCAATCGGCGCCGGCGCGATTGACGATGCTGCGGCTTGGTGTTTGTTAGCACTGGTGCTGGCCAGCTTTGATGACAATTTCTCGTTGGCATACTGGAGCATCGGAGGCGGGATCGCATTTGTATTGACCGCTGTGATCGTGATTCGGCCACTGTTGAACCGATTGCTCGGTGGGATTCACGCCCATGGAGACTCGTTGCATCCGGCGGGTTTGGCGATCGCGTTAGCCTGCATGTCGCTCGGCGCTTGGTTCACCGACATGATTCATTTGCACGCGGTATTTGGCGCCTTCATCATTGGCACGGTGATTCCACGCGGAGCGGTGACTCGCGAGTTGATCCAGCGAATCGAACCGCTCACCGTTGCGATCCTGTTGCCACTGTTTTTTACCTATTCAGGCTTGAATACACGGATCACGGTGCTGGACAGTGTCTATCTATGGGGGCTGTGCGGGATCGTGCTTTTGATTGCGGTGATTGGAAAAGGAGCGGCATGTGCGATGGCGGCGTGGAAGACCGGCGTTCCTGGGCGTGAATCGCTGGGGATTGGGGTGCTGATGAACGCGCGAGGGTTGATGGAATTGATCGTGATCAATATTGGTTTGCAACGCGGATTGATTTCCGAAGAGCTGTTTGTCGTGTTGGTGTTGATGGCGATCGTCACAACGTTGATGACTTCGCCGATTTTTGACTGGCTCGTCCAGCGATCGCCTGAAAAATCATCGTCGCCGATCACGCTAAGCACATCGCATCGTTGATCACCGAGTGACCAACGAAGATGATTTTGATCACGAAGCTTTATCGATTTCGCTGCTCGCCGGCGTTTCGAGCCGCGTGTGTTTCCAAGCGACGATGCTGACAACGACGCAAACGAATGGCAGCAATCCGAAAACAAGTGACGTTTTTGCGGTCGGAACCCATTCCAACTGCATTGCCCCGCCGATCAGCAGTCCGTTGTACATCAGGTACAACAACAGCATCACGATGCCTTCGCCACGAGACACGACGGCGTGCGAAAAAAAGATTGGCCAACAGAGAAGTGCCACGCAAACCATGACCGCCAAATCGAACCACAGCACCGTATTGGAAACCGTGACGCCGGACGTCCCTAGCACGGACGCAGTCGCCAACACCATCAACAGATTGAACACATTGCTGCCGACGATGTTTCCGACCGCGATGTCACGCTGGCCTCGCATCGCTGCAACGATCGACGTCGCCAACTCGGGGAGCGAGGTTCCCGCGGCAACGATGGTCAAACCGATCACTAGGTCGCTAACGCCAAATTGGCGCGCGATGACGGTTGCGGAATCGACGAGCATATCGGCACCGAAAACCAACAATCCTAAACCGACCAACAGCAAGCCAATGTTTGCAAATAACTTTCGCCGCGATACCGGCGTTTCCGCAGACAGATCGATTGGCTTGGATTCTTGACGGCCTGCGAGAATCAACCATCCTGTATAGAATAAAAACGCTGCCAACATGCAGCCGCCTTCCCAGCGTCCGATCACTCCGTCGTAGGCGGCCAACCAAACGGCAAACGTGGCGGCGATCATGATTGGCACATCGAAGCGAACGAGCTGTGATGAGACCGATAAAGGAACGATGACGGCGGATATGCCAAGGATCAACAACACGTTGAAGATGTTGCTGCCGACAACGTTGCCCAACGCAATCGCCGCGTCTCCCTTCAGACTCGAGACAGAAGATACCGCAAGCTCCGGCGCACTTGTCCCAAACGCGACGACCGTCAAACCGATCACCAGCGGTGAAATGCGAGCCGCTTCCGCCAACGTCACTGCACCCCGCACAAGAAACTCTGCGCCAGCCACCAAGATGGCCAAGCCGAGCAGCAGCAATACGTAGGTCATGTTGGGAATTTGACTCGGGGTTCGCTGGAAAGGGAGTTGGACGCAACAATGAATCTATCGCGAATTATACGTTGCGATAGCGGGCAGGCAAAAAATGTGTCCTCGCGGGCGATTGCCCAGGGCACCGGCGAAAGCCTTGGCAGCTTTCGTGACTGTTTTATTGTTTCGATCACTCAAACAACTCGGCGAAAAACGCTTTCATCGCGACCCACGATCGGTGATCGGCTTTGGCGTTGTAGGCGGCACCTCGCGAATTGTCATTGCCCGCCATCGGCTGAGTAAACGAGTGAACGGCACCCGAGTAGTAGATCATTTGCCAATCGACTTTTGCATCATTGAACTCTTTTTTCATGGCGTCGATGTCGGCTGCGGGGACAAAGGGATCATCCGCTCCGTGGCAAATCAGCACCTTTGCCTTGATGTTCTCGCCATCTTCGGGACTCGGCGAATCGAGAGCGCCGTGAAAGCTGACGACGCCGTCGACATCGGCACCGCTGCGGGCCAGTTCGAGTACACCTTTGCCACCAAAACAATATCCGATCGCGGCAATTCGTTTAGCGTCCACGCCCTTTTGCGAGAGCAATTGTTGCAGCCCAAGATTCAGACGTTTCCGATACAACGCTGAGTTATTTTTGAATGTTCCCGATAGCTTTGCTGCTTCTTGAGGATTTGCCGGGCGGTTGCCTTTGCCATAAATGTCCAGTGCAAATGCGACGTAGCCCAATTCCGCCAACTGCTTGCATCGGCCTCGTTCATATTCGGTTTGTCCCATCCATTGGTGAACGACCAAGATGCCTGGGACGGGATCCGAAATTGCTGCGGGATCCCAGGCGACAAAGCCTTCGAGCGTCACGTCACCATCCTGATAGGTGACCTGTTTGGTTTGCACTTCCGCTTGAACTTGCGAAAAACAAATTCCGGCAATCAACAACGCAAAGACGATACGCATCAAAATTCACCTCGTAGCTTGATTTTTTGTAGAAAGACGCAAGCCGCATCGAGCACTGCGGGCTGCGGACGAACGTCTGATTTTACTGAACCCGAGTCTTGACGTCATCCGCACCGGGGCGTCATTCAACAGCGGGATACCGATCCGAGCGGTGCCGGATTGCAACCGCCGGTGAACCAAACATTCGAGTGGAAGCGGGTTTTCGCCGTTGGCCAACGCATGTTCCTCGAACCTGACTTTCCGCTTAGAATCGTCATGTTGAACCAACGCCCCCCTCTTGTTACGCAAAGATTGATTCCCAGATGACCTACGTGTTGCTTCTCGTCGGACTTGTGATTCTTGTGGTCGGAGCAGAGCTGCTGGTACGCGGTTCTGTGACGCTTGCTGCCTTTGCAGGCGTCTCGCCGCTGATCATCGGTTTGACCGTGGTCGCGTTTGGCACCAGTGCCCCCGAGTTAGCGGTTTCCTCGGTTTCGAGTTTGAAAGGGGATTCAGAGATCGCGTTGGGCAATGTGATTGGCAGCAATATTTGTAACATTTTGCTGATCCTGGGGATCTCGGCCGTGATCGTTCCGCTGTCCGTTTCGTCACAGTTGGTACGATTGGACGTACCGGTGATGATCGCATCATCGGTAGCCGTGTGGGGGACCGCCTACGATGGGGCCATCACGCGTGTCGAAGGAATTCTGCTGTTTTTGGGCTTTATCCTCTATACGATCTATATGATTCGCAAAGGACGACGCGAGGAAGCGTCGCGACGAAGTGCGATCGAATTGGAAGCGGATTTCGAAGCCCATCCAGTCTTGTCCGTCAGCCAAGGCATTTTGAACGCCGTTTATATTCTGGTGGGCTTGGGGATGCTCGTTTTGGGCGCCCAATTGTTGGTGGATTCGGCAGTAAAAATTGCAACCGAATTTGGGATCAGCGAGATCGTGATCGGGTTGACGATTGTCGCGATTGGGACGTCGCTTCCCGAATTGGCGACATCGGTGGTGGCGGCAATGAAAGGCCAACGTGATTTGGCGGTTGGAAACGCGGTCGGCAGCAACATGTTTAACTTGATGATCGTGTTGCCGGCGGCGGCGGTGTTGTCGCCCGCGGGCGTTCCGGTGACGACTTCGGTGCTATGGTTTGACCTCGCCGTGATGACGATGATCGCTCTGATCTGCTGGCCCATTTTCATCAGCCGCGCGACCGTCTCGCGTTTCGAGGGGGTTGTGATGCTGGGATTGTTCGCAGCCTATACCGCGATCCTGATCGCGGAAGCGACGAAATACGGTTCTGTCCAAACACTGAAAACGGGGTATTCCATTGTTATTCTGCCAGCGGTGATCGTGGTCGTCAGTATCGCCGCGTTGATTCATTTGCGGGGCGGACGCAGTGAGTCGGCGGTTGCGCAATCAAAGACCTAGGCATGTTCAAAACGATTCACCGCTGGATCATCGTTGTGGTGCTTGCCCCCATCCGTTTTTATCAGATGGCGATCAGCCCGATGCTAGGGCCGCACTGTCGTTTTACGCCCACGTGCAGTCAATATGCGGTAGAAGCGATCCGCAAATACGGCGTGCTGCGAGGCAGCGTCAAAGCGGTTTGGCGAATCCTCCGCTGCCACCCCTGGAACCCTGGCGGATATGACCCGCCTTAATTTCGACAGCCCTTTCCGCAAGAGCATAATGCAGTGCAGCACGCGTGCGTGCACTCGATTCGATCGGCCGGATCTTCGCTTCGCTGCAATCCGGCCTACGATTGACGTAGCTTCAACAAGCTCATGACCTCACTTCAACAAGCTCAAACGCGGTGGGTCACTCATCTTCGGTGACGGAAAAACCCAAGTGTTCGATGACCCAAATATAGATCAGGTAAAACACCGGGATCAGTAATAACACCAGCGACGTTGCCAACATCAATCCGAACGCCAAGCTGGCGGCCATCGGAATCAACAACTGTGCTTGGAACGACTTTTCGGTCAACAGCGGTAACAAGCCTGCGATCGTTGTCAGACTCGTCAACATGATCGGACGGAATCGTCGTTCGCCCGACTCGATCAGTGCAACACGCGGCGGAACCCCGGCGCGGACACGTGAATTGATAAAGTCAATCAAGACGATCGAATCGTTTACGACGACTCCCGCGAGTGCAACCAGCCCAAACATGCTGAACAATGTCAACGGCAATCCGAGAAACGCGTGTCCCCAAACGGCACCAATCATTCCGAAGGGGACGATGGCCAGGATCAACAATGGTTGGACGTAGCTGCGGAATTGCAGCACCAACAAGACAAACATACAGACGATTGCGATCGCAAACCCGACCATCAAACTGCCCACCGACTCGTTGCTCTGTTCGCGTTGCCCTTCCCATCGCAGTGATACCGCAGGGTATTGCTTTAGCAGCTGAGGGACAAAATCGGCTTGCAATTCGCCGATGATCAAATCGGCATTGGCGGTCGTTTCATCCAAATCGGCTGAAATCGTCACCGAACGCATCTGGTCGACTCGGTTTATTTCCGAGAAACCTCGCTTCAGTTCCACATCGGCCAATTCGGTGATCGGACTTTGTTTGCCATCCGCGGTGCGAACGCGGATTTCGCGAAAGTTGACCAAGCTGTTGCGTTCTTCTTCGGGATGCCGGACCATCAATTTGACTTCGTGTCGGCCTCGCTGCAACCGCATCACCTCGGCTCCGAAGTACGCATTGCGAACCGTATCGCCCAGATCGGTTGGTGTCACCCCAGTGGCCAGGGCGCGATCTTTGACTTTGAATTGAAATTCCCATTTCCCGGGCGTATTGTCATCGGCGATATCGTAGACGCCCGTGAAATCGGCCAATCGCGTTTTGATTGCTTCGGTCGCAGCCAGCAATTGATCGACGTTTTCACTTTGCGCCAGCAGTTTAAATTCGATCGGTTTGCCGCTTGGGCCGACACCGACCGAGCCATAGTTGATCTTTTCGGCGCCGGCAAAATCCCCCGCTTCCTCACGCCACATCGAAAGCAATTGATCGCTATGGATGTCGCGAATTTCGGTGTCAAACAGTTCGACGAACACTTGGCCAAGGTGGCTGCCGCCTCCACCGTTTCCACCCATCGGACCTTGGGTGTTGGTGATTTTTCCGTTCTCGCGGTAGGTCAAACGGACCGGTCCGGTCACTTTGCCATCGGGCTGTCGATAGATCTTTGCTGCCGGAATTCCGGTTTCAGCAGCCCGTTGCTCCGCAACACGAATACTGACGCGACGTATCGCTTCCTCCATCGCTTGCGTAGCACGATCCGTTTCCGAAGCCGAGGTACCGTCGGGAAACACGACGCTTGCTTGTAAAAAATTGTTGTCTGACTTGGGAAACAAAATGCTCTTCACGATACCGCCACGGACCATCCCGATCGTGATCAGGAATAACGCGATTGCGACGGCGATCATGAACGGAGGATGTCGCAGACTGAATTTAAGAGTGGGGACATAAAACCGTGTGCAAACCCAATCCATGCCTTGCGTTGCTCGCACACTGGCCCATCCCAATAACAGTCCAAATGGTCGCAGCGGATACATCACGATCGAAATCAGGCGAAAGACGCCGTGATGCCGATGTGCCAAGTGACAGGGCAAAACAAAGGTGCTTTCCCACAACGAGATCAGCAACATCGCAATCACGGCAAAGGGGATCACCGCCATGAATTTGCCCATCACCCCCGATACAAAAAACATCGGCGAGAATGCAATCACGGTGGTCGTCACCGACGCAGCCACACTCGGCAATACCTCGGTCGCCCCGTCGATTGCGGCATCCAGCAGTGATTTGCCCATCTGTTGATGCGAGTAAATATTTTCGCCGATCACGATCGCGTCGTCGACGACGATGCCTAATGCCACCAGGAATGAAAACAGACTCAGCATATTGAGCGTCTGGTCGCCCCACGACAACATCGCTCCGGCACCGAGAATCGAAATCGGAATCCCCAGAGCAACCCAAACTGCTAAGCGTATTTCGAGGAACAACGCGAGTACTAAGAACACGAGAAACAAGCCTTGGGCACCGTTTCGCAGCAACAGCGAAAGGCGGTCTCGCACGTCCTTGCTGCTATCGCCCCAAATTTCGAATCGGTATCCCTCGGGAAGTTCTTTGACATCGACGTACTCATAAACGGCGTCGACCATCGCCAACAGGTCTTCGCTTTTGGTGCGTTCAACGTTCACGACCATGGCCGGTTCGCCGTTGATTTCGCCGGTCGCGGTCACGTCGGCAAATTCGTCCTTGACCACGCCTAGATCCGCGACCGTCAACACGACACCGTTGGGCTGGGTGACCAGCGGAAGCTTGGCTATTTCTTCGCCAATGCGTCCTTTGTTTTTTGCACGCAACAGTACTTCTTGGCCTTCCGATTTGAGCAATCCGCCAGGCAACTCGACGTTTCGTGCTCGCAGGATCGACGCCACTTGGCTGAGCGATAGTCCATAGCTACGCAGCGTCGCCTCGGGAATCTCGACATCGATCTGGTAATCACGAGAGCCCATGATCGATGCGGACGAGACCGCATTGATTTGCAGCAGGTCATCACGCACCTCTTCGGCCACCTCGCGCAATCGCAACTCGGCTTCGCGTGAACGGTCGTCCGGACCGACGACGCCGACACGAATGGCAGCTTCGCGAAACGTGATCTGTTGAATCTGCGGATCTTCGGCCAATACCGGAAAGCTGGGAATCCGATTGACTTCGCGGTCGATCTCGGACATCACCTTTTGCACGTCTTTGACATCGCTGCGCAATTCCGCCAGCACATAACCCGAGCCTTCTTGAGCAATCGAGGTGACCTTCTTAATCCCGTCGATAGCGCGAATCGCCTCTTCGATCTTTTGACAGATCGCCTCTTCGGTGTCCTGAGGTGTCGCGCCCGGATAGGGGACGGTGACCATCACGACTTCGAGTTCAAATTCGGGAAAGACTTCCCGACGCATTTTCCAGAGCGATACCCCGCCGACTAACATCAGCGCCAACATCAAGACATTCATGCCCGGCGAATTTTTGATCGCCCAACCAATAAACCGTTTCACTGAGCGGTCTCCTTGGTCACGTCCAATCGCAGGTCGGACGACACATTGCTTGTCGCTGGAGTCATTTGAGTGGCCACACCCGCCGCTTCAAGCGTATTCATTCGGGCTGGCATCGTGTCGCCATCGACCGTGCCCACAGGAGACACGACCACGTAGGCGCCCGCTTTCATCCGTTGGTCTTGGACCTCACAGACCCACCATTTTTTATCGCCGTTTTGCAGCGGATTGTCTTGGTCGGAATCGGCGAACACCCCAGCAACCGACAACGAATCGACCGGAAAGATCGAGTCGCGATTGACAATGCGTCCGGCCTGCCATGCCGATGGATCAAATCCGTCCGGGATGGTTTCCGGTGTTTTACCGAAAGCTTCGTCGGTTGCGGCGGTGTCGGTTTTGGAGGACGCCTCATTTGCCTGCTCTGCGACCTTGGAAACCAGCGTGGTTGGCGGTGACGGCGACTCGGATTGATCTCCGAGCACCGAGGTCTGCGAGGAAACTTCGAGCACCGATTCGTCGGGGACAAATTCCCAAGCACGGTTGCCTGGTTTCATCGCCGCAGCGGGAATGACGACCAACGGTGTCTTGGGCTGGATCAGCAGTTTGACGGTCACGTACATGCCACGAACAAGCGTCGAGGGGCCCGACAGCGATGCCGATCCACCCTCGGTTTTAAACGCGCTGGGATCATCGACAAGAATACGAACGGGAACCGTCCGTGTTGTGGGATCAAGTCCAATCCCGTCATAGCTCAACAATCGGCCGTCCCAGCGATAGACTTTGCCTTCGCGACCCGAGATTTCAAACTCGACGATCGCAGGGGTCTCGGGAATATCGTATCCACGCCCCTCTCCGCTGACCGGAGTGACCGATCGATCCGCTTGATCAAGCACCCAATAGAGTTGATCCATTCGTAAACTTGTGGCCACTTCGACTTTGGTGGTGTCTTCGATCGTGACGATGGTGCTGCCGCGGGCGACGAAGGTGTTTAGTTCGGCATCTTCGTTGACAATCACGCCATCGATCGGCGAACGGATTTCAGTTCGCTCGAGGTTAACGTTTGCGGTGTTCAATTGGGCACTGGCCAAACGTTCGGATGCTTCCAATCGGGCGCGACGTTTGCGGAGTAAATCGAGTTGGTTTTCATAACCAACACGCTGCTGAGTGGATTGCAGTACGGCCCGTTTCGCTTTATCGATTTCCCCTTCGCTGGCAAATCCACCTGGCAACGACTGCAGCCTCTGGACTTCACGCTGTTGCAGTGTTTCGTCTTGGATCGCGACTTCGATCAAACGTTTGGTGTTCGCCATTTCTTGGTCGACTTCACCAAGCGCCTCGTACTCTTGTTCTTTAAGACGTGTCAATCGTGTGACCTCGAGCTCGTAATCGGTCGGATCGATTCGCATCAACAGATCGTCCTTTTTAACAAAGGCACCTGCTTCGCACTTGTCCGATTTGAAGATGATTTTTCCCGCCACCTCGGTGGCAAGACGCACTTCACGATACGGCACCACCGTGCCATCGACATGCAACTGTAGTCGCTTGCCAAAATCGCTTAACGATTTGACTCGCTCGGTTCGTACCGGCGTCAGCGATTTCATTCGTCCCGCGTAACTCGCATCGGCCGGTGGCCGTTGGGATGGACCGACCTTTCCGAGTGCGATCACCGTCCCTACGGCGACCACCACAATCGCTAGCGGGATGATTAGGTTGAACAGGAACCACGATGGCGTAAAAACGTGTCGGGGTGCCGGAGGATGATTGAGGTCAGGGTTCATAGGTGAAACCGAGGGATCCGGTGAATGTCCAGTATCAATGGACTGAGATGCTTCGGACGACGGCGGTGAAGCCACGTCGGTGTGTTTAGAAAGAGTCGGAGAAGGCATAATGAATATTGGGTGAAAACGACGTTCGGTTATTTTTCTTCGAGTGCGTTGGCACGCGCTTCAATCAACTGAGTCAGCTGCGTCTTGTGCTCTAACAATGCAGCCTGGTCGGCCGACGCCAAGATCACCGCCGTGATGTGATGACTGAGCGAACAAACGTCATAGTGCTCGGCTCGCTCGGACTCGGGAATCAAAATCTTCACGACGCCGCCGCTGACTCGATAATAAAGGCATTGCCCGACCGCACTGAGCGCTAATTGATCGATCATATGCTGCGGCACGGGGCGACCGACGATGGACTGCACCGCATTGCGAATCTGATCAAACAGCGGGCGAAAAAAATCGTTCACCATCTCGCGAAACACCGAAGTGGGATTCTGCATCTCACGCAAGAAGAGCTCGGTTTCCCAGCCACCTTCGTCGTCGGTCAACATTCGCGAAAGCAGTGTCTGGACGAGACAAAAAAGGTCGTAGCGTGGTTCGTCACCAAGACATTCCGGAACCGGGAAGGCATGCTCACGCGATTGGCGTACGTATTGCATCACTTCGCGATAAAGCCCCAGCTTGTCGCCAAAGTAGTATCCCACCGAGGCAATGTTGACGTTGGCTTCGCCGCAAATCTCGCGAACCGTCGCTCGATTAAAACCGCGATGGGCAAACACCGCCCCCCCGGCCATCAACAGCCGGGTACGAGAATCGGTCGCCACATCGGGCGGCGGTAATGAAGAATTGGTTTCAGACAAGCGATCACCCTATGTCTCATTTTAAACAACTGTTTTAAACAATCGTTTGAAATCGCAGGGATGTCAAGTCGGAAAAGCCAAAATGCTCTCAGTCGCTCTTCCGGCAAACCGCACGCCGCGTGTCGCTAAGTCGTGCGGTGCAAACGATTTCGGGAAGATCTGTCGCTTGTCTTGGGGGTGGAGAGCCTGCTGCGAGAGCACGCCATGGGCGGCCGGAACGACAAACAAGGCGGCGACCTCTGATAAATCGCCGACCCGTTGTCGAAGTGAGACCGATCTTTAGACCACTTCGATGATGGCTTTGATCACGCCGGTTTCGGGCTTGGTGAACGATTCAAAATCGTTGATCACCCCATCAAAACTGGTGCGGTGAGTGATCCAAGGATCGGTATTGATCGTGCCGTCTTCGATCAGCCCAATGATGCGAGTGAAGTCGGGTGGCAGCGCATTGCGGGACGCCAAAATCGTCGCTTCGGGGCGATGCATCACCGGATGTTTAAAACTCAATTCGTCGGTCGTGATGCCGACATAGACAAGTCGCCCGGTCGGCGCCAGGTACTGGAGCGCTCCCGACATCGAATGCTTGTTGCCCGTGGCGTCGGTGATCACTTGGTACATGTCACCGCCGGTAAGCTCTTTCATGCGTTCGACTTCGCTGCCATCCCCTTTAAACAGCACGGTGTTTTCGATTCCGTAGTTTTCACGAACAAAATCGAGGCGGCCTTGGTTCATGTCCATCACGCTGATGGTCGCGTCGGTCAGCCGAGCGAATTCGAGTGTCGCCAATCCAATCGGTCCCATCCCAATGATCAACGCGTGGTCGCCTTTCTCGGGAGCCCCACGATCGTTTGCGTGACACCCGATCGCCAAGGTTTCGACGAGCGCCAATTGATCATAAGACAGCTTGGCCGACGGGTGCAATTTATCCGCCCGCACCAGGAACGATTCACAAAGTCCTCCGTCCATCATCACGCCAATGACTTTCAAGTTTTGGCAACAATTGATGGCTCCGCGGCGGCACGCGTAACATTCGCCACAATTCATATAGGGTTCGATGCTGCAGCGGTCTCCGGCCTGGACATTGGTGACACCTTCACCGACCGACACAACCTCCACACCAAGCTCGTGCCCCGGAATTCGTGGGAAATCAAAGAAGGGAAACTTGCCCAGGTAGCAACTGATATCGGTTCCACAAACGCCCATCCGATGAGTGCGAACGAGAGCTTGGCCGGCTGCCGGCGCTGCGGGCTCGTCGATGTCGACACGCTTTAACGTTTTGAGTTCCGAGATTTGGATGGCACGCATGGTAAGGACCTGTCCGTACAAGATGGTTTGAAGATGGAAGTGGTTTTGCAAAGGAGAGCCGACGGCTCAAAGTGATGCAGTCGAAAGATATCGAAGCAGACGAAAACTAGAGTTGGTACTGGCGAATCGCATTGTTAGCGAAAAAGTCGTTTTGTTCGTCCTGCGATAATTCGCTCGCTAATTCGCGAACGACGTCCAGCCAACGCGAGTATTCGCTGGCCAACAGACACACAGGCCAATCACTCGCATACATCAGCCGTTTTGGGCCAAAGGCTTCCAACGCGATGTCCCAATACGGTCGGAGCGTTTCAATATCCCACGAGGGGTCACGAACTTCGGTGGCGATGCCCGAGAACTTGCAAGCGACGTTATCGCGTTTGGCCAATTCCCGAAAATGAGTTTCCCAGTTCTGGTCCATCTCTGATTTCTTGATCGTCGGTTTCGCGACGTGGTCCAGTACGAACACCTGGTTGGGATGTTGGCTGGCAAATTCGACTGCGGCGGGCAATTGACGAGCAAAGATCAAAATGTCGTAAACCAATCCACGGTCTTTTAGCAGCGAGACTCCGCGATTGAAATCGCTGCCCAACAGAAAGCGATCGTCAGGCTCGTCTTGAACGACGTGCCGAACTCCCTTTAGCAATTTGGCATCGGCATAGCGATCCAATGATTTTTCGACATCGTCGGCGGCAAGCGGAACCCAGCCCACGACGCCGCGGACGAGAGGCTCGGTTGCGGCGAACTGAAGCAAGTCGTCCGTTTCTGAATTTGATTGCCGAGCCTGGACCGAGACGAATCCGGTGATCGCTGATTCGCTGGAAATTTGCCGGAGTTCCGCAGTCCAAAAATCCTGCTTCAACACCGACATTTCGTCCGAAATCCATCCGTATTGTTCGGCGGAATATTTCCACAAATGATGATGGCAATCAATCAGCATGAAACTTCAAGTCGCGTTTGAGTAAAGCGATTCGCGGAATGCGAAACAGGGGGGGCGCAGGAGAGCGGGCCGATGAACGATACCCGCTGCGGTATTCGGCTACAATCCACTTTTGCGTCACGAACTATCAATTTTGCGTCAACCGAGAATTCAGAAAGAAGCGAGCAATGGCAGTGGCGGATCGCAAGGTCGCGTTATTAATTGAAACCTCCAAAGCGTTTGGCCGCGGATTATTGGCGGGGGTGGGGCGTTACTCGCGGCTCCATCCGCGGTGGTCGATCTATGTCGAAGAGCGGGGGCTGGACGATCCGATCCCGCGGTGGTTGCTTGCCGATTCCTCGGCAGCCGACCGTTTTGATGGAATGCTGATTCGATCGCTGCGGCTCGAGACGATGCAGCAAGCGTCCGAACTGGGGATCCCGGCGGTCTATCTGGGCGAAGAAAATCCGCGCGACGCGATCTCGGTGTCCAACGATGACCGGGCCTGTGCAAGGCTGGCCGCCGAACATTTGCTCGAGCGTCACTTTCGGTCTTTTGGTTACGTCGGGCTCCGCGGCTACGGTTGGTCAGAATCGCGTCGCGATTGTTTTGCGCGGTGCATTGAGCAGTCTGGGTTTCCCTGTGACATTATCGAGATGAGTACCGAACCGCGACAGCATGAAGCTTGGTATCAGCATCGCAACGAGCTCGCGAACTGGATCGCGTCGCTGCCCAAGCCGGTTGCGGTGATGGCGTGTTACGACGCGACCGCGCGAACGTTGTTGGACGTGTGTCGCCAACATCACTGGCTCGTTCCCGAACAGGTTGCCGTGGTGGGCGTGGACAACGACCAAGTGTTATGCGAATTGAGTGATCCCCCGCTGACAAGTGTTGCCTTGGATACCGAAACAATCGGTTATGAGGCGGCCCGCTTGCTCGATCAACGGATGCAGGCAACTGCTTGCGCCGACGTGAAATCGATCAAGTCGATCGTTGTGCCACCACGGGGCGTTCAGTTGCGGCAAAGTACGCAGACCGACGCTATCGACGATCCCGAAATCGCCCTGGCACTCGGTTTCATTCGCCGCCATGCCTGTGATGGAATCGGCGTGCCGGA
Organism: Novipirellula sp.; assembly: GCF_041583735.1. NCBI lineage: Bacteria > Pseudomonadati > Planctomycetota > Planctomycetia > Pirellulales > Pirellulaceae > Novipirellula > Novipirellula sp. The sequence goes on along the minus strand of NZ_JBFHFD010000093.1, from coordinate 4,136 downwards.
CGTGCTCGCCCATATTGCGGAATCATCCAATAGGAGCTCGATCCCCAAAACGGCCTTGTCGCGGCGAACGCTAGAGCGGCGGTTCTATTCCGCGACCGGGCATTCTCCACTTGATGCGATCCGCGAGGTGAGGATCCAGCGGGTAAAATCGCTGCTATGCGAATCGACCATGAAACTAGAGGAGGTCGCTTTTTCGAGTGGCTTTCAGTATCCCGCCTATATGGCGAGTCAATTCCGCGCTAGCGAGGGGATGACTCCGGGCGAATATCGGAAACAGCATTCTCACGTCCCGGTTTCGTAAGCCGAACGCGTTAGCAGTAGGCTGGCCGGTTGGCAGTGGGTTGGCCGGTTGGCAGTAGGTTGGCCGGTTGGCTGACAAATACGAGGAAAAGATAAAAAATGCGGCAGTCTGAAGAATCGGAACGGGCTTTGCGGGCCCTGGCGAGAAAGATGCCAAGTCGAGAATGCATCGTTTGGAAAAAACATAATTTGGGCAAACGACTTGCAATCACTTAATGTGTACAATCGCTAACTTAGAAAAAAGTGAACCAAATCGCTCCTTCCCTATTTCCCCCCTTACAACGAGAGACGATCGATGAAACTGGGTTTTATGAAAACAATGGCACTGGTTGCGCTCGCCGCATGGTTTGTTGCTCCCGTGGCAAACGCCGAAGACAAACATTCGCATGATCATGCTCACGCCGAACTGCCAACGCTCGGCGTTTGCGTGTTGATGCCGACCAAAGACAACAAGGCCCGTGGCACGCTGCGTTTGGTGCAAAAGGGCGATGAGCTTGTGATCACGGGCAAAGTTCGCAATCTGACTCCCGGCGAACACGGTTTCCACATTCACGAGTTTGGTGATCGTCGCGCTGCCGATGGAACCTCGGCTGGCGGTCACTTCAACCCGGCTGGACATGATCACGGCGCCCCCGGAACCCACAGCCACGCAGGCGACCTCGGAAACATTCTTGCCGACGACCAAGGGGTTGCCACAGTCAATGTGACGACCAAGGACACTGCGCTGCACTTCATCTTGGGACGTTCGTTTGTTGTGCATGCTGGCAAAGACGATTTGAAGAGCCAACCGTCGGGTGACGCTGGCCCACGTGTTGCCGTTGGGATCGTTGGAATCGGCAACGAAAGCTTCAAAGGCACTGCAAAGAAATAATTCGTTCGCTGTGAACGAAACCGAGTTGGCTTCGACGCAATGTGATTTTTGAAACGCTGCTGGATTTTGGTCCGGCAGCGTTTTTTTTTTGCAGCAGAGTGGTCGGAAAAGAGCCAACTCGTTGGGCTTGGAGTGTATGTTCGGTTACGCAGGCTTTCCGGGGGCCACGCATTCTTTCCGGGGGCCACGCATTAGCTAGTGCCTTACGCCTGCGGCTCACCTCTGCGATTTGCATCTCGATTAAATCAATAGCTCGCTTGCGTGGGCCCTCCCCCGCATTCTCTTATGTAACCGCTTGAGACGCTCGTGTTCGGCAATCTTTGGGCAACCCAAGGGGGCCGCCTAATCGGAATAACCGGAAACACTGATCCGCTTTTCCGGAAACTGGAGTCAGAGTCAAGAACTTGCCGATGCTAGCATTGTTCACCTGACCTCCACCCCGTCGAATGCGACTTTCGCGTCACGTTTCCTCCCCTTCGTTCGATCCTATTGGTTTTCACACCCTTCCAACGTGTGGTGCCATCGATTGGATCGAACAACGTGATGGACGAAAGCCGATGTTCGACCCCTAGCGTCCGAGTAATCCATGTCACAAATCGAAGAACTGTCTAGCGACTTCGAGTCGGAAGTTGATACCGAACTTGCGGAATCTCGAATTCGTCCGTCCAAGCGAGCCACTCCCCGCAGCAATGCGGCTCAGTCTCCCTTGGAAACTTATTTGCGTGAGATCAACGAAACGGCGTTGTTATCTGCGGATGACGAGACCGAACTCGCATCGCGAATTGCGCAGGGCGACGCGCTGGCTCGCGATCGTATGGTCCGCGCCAATTTGCGTTTAGTTGTCAACATCGCTCGCGGCTACACCGGCAAAGGACTGGGGCTGCAAGACTTGATCGAAGAGGGCAACCTTGGCCTGTTGCGTGCTGTCGAAGGGTTTGACCCAACGATGGGAACACGCTTCAGCACCTACGCCAGCTACTGGATCAAACAGTCGATCAAGCGTGCATTAATCAACAGTGCCAAGACCATTCGCATCCCTGCGTATATGGTCGAGCTACTGAGCAAATGGCGTCGAGCGACTGCACGTTTAAGTGAAGAGCTTGGCCGTACGCCATCGAACGAAGAGATCGCTCGATTGCTGGGGCTTCCGAAAAAGAAGCTGCCGATCATCCGCAAGGCGATCCGCATCAGCAACAGTACGCCTCAGAGCGACCAAACCGAAGCGGGATGGTCACTTGGCGACATGGTGATGGACGAACGCTTGAAGGCACCCGACGAGGAAATGCTTGACCATGACATCCTGCGTCATGCAATGGAATTGCTCGGAGACCTCGAAGAACGCGAAGCCACCGTGCTGAAGCTGCGTTTTGGACTCGGTGGATGCGAGCCCAAGACACTGAAAGAAATCGGTGCGGAATTAGGGCTGACCCGTGAACGTGTTCGTCAGATTGAAACCGAAGCGCTGCGACGTCTCGCTGATGGTTTGACCGATCCCCACGAGCGTTTGTTTGGCTGAGTCGCCTCGCGATCGCAAATCCAGCACGAACCATGGCCGATCGACTGTCGGCCCGAAGTGCAAAGACGCTGACGCAAACATGGCTTTCCGTATTGTCGGGTGGGGTAGAACCGACGGAAAGCCATCTTCGGTGTGCAGCGGGGATGTGGGAACTCGGCAGGAATTGGATTAGAATAGGCAGCAATTCATATTGCCCCTTTCAACGCCTGCGACGCGGCTAACCTTCGCCGCCCAGGTCCCACCTGCTGTACTGGAGAGACTTTCGCATGCCAGTTTTGAATCCCACCTCTGCATTTCTGTTCGCACTGCTGATTGCCGTTCCTGCCGCTGCACTTCGTGGCGACGACAAAGAAAACGCTGTTAAAGAAGCCGCAGCCAAAGCGGCTGCCGCCAAACCCGTCCCATCCATTTTTCCTGACCCTGCGCTCGAAGCCGCCGTGCGGGCCGAAGTGTTTGCGAAACGCAACAACGACGAAGCGATCACCAAAGAAGATGTCGCCAATATTTCGCGCGTGGTCGGCAAGGGAAAGAAGATCAAGAGCCTCGATGGTCTCGAACATTGCCAGGCGTTGATGCTGATCGATCTTGCGGATAACGAGATCACCGATCTGACGCCGATTGCCGAACTGAAGCGGCTGCAATCGGTGACGCTGGCCAACAACAAAATCACCGACATCAAGCCGCTGGCAGGTTTGACCGCGATGCAGCTATTGGATTTGGCGGGCAACAGCGTCAGCGATACCTCACCGCTTGAGAAAATGGCGAATTTGAGAACGCTATATTTGGCGAAAAACAAGCTGACCTCGATTGACGGGATCAAGGGGCTCAGCAAGGTTTGGTCGTTGGATGTCTCGGACAATCAACTCACCGACTTGGAACCGGTTCGCAATTTAGGGTGGCTATCCACGCTGGATATCGCAGGCAACCAAATCACCTCGCTTGAACCGATCACGGGTTTGCGAGAGTTGAGCATGTTGATTATGTCGCGAAACAAGATCGACAACCTATCGCCGTTGGTAGAGATGTGCCGCAAGGATTTCCAGGGTGAGCGGCGGTTTGCTCCGTTTTTGCAGGTGTACCTTGGCGAAAACCCGATCGATGCAAAGAAACTCGAGGCTCAGAGTGCCGAATTGGAATCCTTCGGGGTTGAGGTCAACCAGAAATAATGTGGTCCTTCTTTCGCAACCGTCGTCGACGAGGTTGGTTGGCGGTTGCGTTACCGGAACCACAACTGCAAGTGCTGAAACAGAACGTTCCTGCGTTTAACCGTTTGCAACCCGACCTGCAGAATCGAATTCTCGATTGCGTTCGCATCTTGATCGGCGAACGCAATTGGGAAGGCTGTGAGGGGCTGGACGTTTCGGATGAAATGAAGACGACGATCGCGGGGCACGCCGCGTTCATTCTGTTGCGTTCGGGAGACTATTATTTCGATGGCGTGACCACCAT
>NZ_JBFHFD010000092.1:0-18298 GCF_041583735.1 Novipirellula sp. | reverse complement strand
CCTGTACGCTGATGATCTTGGATTCGGAGATCTTCGATGCAACAACCCCGATTCAAAAATTCCCACACCCAATCTGTCGCAATTGGCAAACGCGGGGATGCGATTTACCGACGGGCATTCCTCGTCGGGAATCTGTACCCCGAGCCGCTACGCGCTGCTGACGGGGCGGCACCATTGGCGTGATTTTCACGGAATCGTCAACGCGTTTGGGGATTCGGTTTTCGCCCCCGAACGGCTGACCCTAGCCGAGATGTTGCAGCAGGTCGGTTATGACACCGCGGCAATCGGCAAATGGCATCTGGGCTGGAATTGGGATGCGATTCGTAAACCCGATGCGGTGAGCGAGAAACAAGGACGCAATAAAGTCTGGGGGCCAGAGGATTTTGATTGGGACAAACCAATTCCCGATGGACCTTTGGCTCACGGATTTGATTCCTATTTTGGCGACACCGTGATTAATTTTCCTCCTTATTGTTGGATCGAGAATGATCACGTCGTCAAAGCTCCCGATACGATGATGGACACATCGAAGTGGAAGCCGATCAAAGAGGGCAACTGGGAATGCCGCCCAGGGCCGATGGCTTCGGATTGGGATCCTTACCAGAACATTCCGACGATCACACAGCGTGGCGTCGATTTCTTGAAATCACGTAAACAGAGCGACAAATCCTTCTTTTTGTACTTTGCGTTTCCATCGCCACATGCTCCGATCATTCCCAATGATCAGTTTGATGGAAAATCGGGCGCGGGTCCGTACGGAGATTTTGTTTACGAAACCGACGACGCCATCGGACGGTTGTTGACCGCTCTGGATGAATCGGGCCAAGCGGACAACACGCTAGTCATCTTCACCGCCGACAACGGCCCCGAGAAATATGCTTACGCACGTGACCAAAAATTCGATCATTGGTCGAGCAAGCCTTTTCGGGGGCTGAAGCGAGACCTTTACGAAGGTGGTCATCATGTTCCGATGCTGATCCGGTGGCCCGGCACAATTGAGCCCGGATCGACCAATACATCGCTGGTTTCGCAAATCGATATCATGGCAACGATTGCCGAGGCGATCGATTACAAGTTGCCCGATGACGCCGCCGAAGATTCGCACAGCCTGATGCCGTTGTTGAGCGGTTCCTCGACGCCGGTCCGCACGACACACGTCCACAACACTCACGCCAATGGGTATGCGATCCGTCATGACGACTGGCTGCTTGTGGATACAAAAACCGGATACGTAAGCGGACGCAATCCGCAATGGGAAAACAAGCATGGCTACGCCGCCGATGACAAGGGGCCGGTGGAGCTGTACGACTTAAGCGAGGATATCGGTCAACGTAACAATGTAGCAAAACAGCATCCCGAGGTGGTTGCCGAGTTGCAATCGAAGTTGAAACGGATACGCGAACAAGGTTTTTCGGCGCCCCGGCTTTCACAATGACCGGCTTTCACAGTGACCGGCAACGGATGGCAATCGCGACGGGCACGCGTATTGGTCAATACGACGTGGTTGATACGATGCCCCCCCTACCGCGACAGTCGGCGGTTTGACGTCTTACCACTTTTTTGTTGACGGCGGCGAGCTTTTCGCTCCCCCGCAGACGATCGCAACCCGCCACCTTTTGATCTCGCCGCGTAACGATCGCGAGTGCTCTGCGGGTACGCCAAAAAACGTCTCAGCAATGCGGGTGGCCAACGAGCAAGTGAAATTGTCCAGCAACCTGGATCGTCTCCCGTCATCCCGTTTTGGCGGCATGACGGAGGATCGTCCTTAGACTATTATGCCGGCAGCGAAAAAGCCCCCCAATTTTCATGGAATGATTGGGGCGTGCAGCTGAATACCTTTATGGAAGTCTTTGTTTAAAATGGATGCCACCCCCCATCGAGACGCGATCAATTTTTTTAACCGTTACACGGGAAAGATCGAGCAAGAAGAGATCTACGGCGAATCCTTTCTCCGTTGGACCTACGAAACCTTGCCGGGCCGAATCGCGTTAGCGGTTGCTGCCAAACGCGTTTGGTTCTCGAAGTGGTACGGTTGGCGGATGGATCGGACCGCTAGTCGAGCGAAGGTGCTGCCTTTTATCGAGACCTATCGACTCGATCCAAACGAGTTTCAGGACCCGCCCGAATCCTTTTGTACGTTCAACGAGTTCTTCTATCGCAAGTTGAATCCAGCCGCGCGTCCGATCGACAGCGATCCCGACTCGGTGGTCTTTCCAGCCGACGGGCGTCACTTGACAATCGCCGATGTCTCGCAGGCCGATGGATTTTGGGTCAAGGGTCAAAAGATGGACTTGGCTCGCTTGCTGGGGAGTCGCGAGTTAGCGGGTCGCTACGCCACCGGCAGCATGTTGATTTCTCGACTCTGTCCAGTCGACTATCACCGCTTTCACTTTCCAGTCTCCGGTGTCGCCAGCGAATCACGTTTAATCCCCGGATCGCTGTCGTCGGTCAACCCGATCGCGTTGCGGAAACGTCTGGCCATTTTGTGGGAGAACAAACGGGTGATCACCGAGATTCAAACCGAGTCCCACGGCACCGTGTTGATGATCGAAGTCGGCGCAGCTTGTGTCGGAGGGATCCATCAAACATTCGTCCCCGGCATGGTGCAAAAGGGAGACGACAAGGGCTACTTCACCTTCGGCGGTTCAATGACGATGGTGTTAATGGAGCCCGAACGCATTCAATTTTCGGACGATTTGCTAAAACACTCATCCCAACAGCGCGAAGTCTACGCGCGGATGGGAGATGTTGCTGGCTTTGCTTAAATCCAATCGTGGCATTCGTGTGGCGACGCCGCGTTACGTTGGCTTCGCGGATCGAGTGTATGACGCGAGAAACAAGCAAGGTCACGGTTTCTTGACGTTGGCCGTCTTGGACGATCGCGGTGTAAGAAGCGGTTCAGGTTCGGCAAAATCGGCGGTCATCTCGTAGGGAAGCCGCCAAACGTGCTCACCCGAGCGGTCGGCGAAATAGAGTCGGCTGGTGCTCAGTTGCGTCGGATCGCCATCGGCCCAAAAAACAAAGAAGGGATCTTTTGCTGCCAATGGTTGACGGATGTAGTTGTGGTTCCGCGGACTATTGTCAGTCAAGTGCCGTTTTAGCTCCCACGAAGCGGCTTGATTGCGACTCTCCCAAAGCACCACTTCGCCGCCTCCGTGCCCTGGTTGCGGGCCTGGTGCGGATGGGACGCGTACTGTCCAGGCCGCACCGTCTTGATCACCAAGATCCAAACTGCCCATGTCGTAATTGTGGTCGGTTGGACAAATTGTCGATGTCCGCCAATTCAATCCGTCCCAACGCGTGATCCGAAAGAATCGGGGGTCATTTGGGGGGCCCGGCTCGGCACCACGGCTAGTCACGTAGAGCAGAACCGGATGTCCAGCATGATCAAACTTCATGTCTTTCAAATAAACATTGAGTCCCTGGGCAGCGTAGTCGATTACTCGCGCGGGGCTGTCGACATCGACCAGCGGTGTTTGAAGAACCTTGCCGTCGACGGTCGTCCAGGTTGTCCCCTTATCACGGGTCTGCACATAGTACAAATCGGTGCGTTGATCCACGTTACCGTTGGGGTGCCGGTTGAGAAACGTGCCCACCAATTCACCTCGCACGGCGCTGCTTTGGTAGTGCCCGCCATTGGAATGTCCCGGCTCGCGTATGCCCGCCAGTTTCTGATCCGCAGTCCAAGTGACTCCGTCATCGCTGCGTTCCCAGTACAGCTCACGGACGCCCGTGTACTTGGTAAACAGATGCAGAAAACCTTTTTCGCCAACGACATGCGGTTGGGGATAAGTCATTTCCTCTTCGCTGATCCGATCGAAGCCATCGATGCTGAAGGGCTGCACGCTGCGGTATTTGAATCCAGGCCGCTTGCGACCACGACCGCTTACGAAAACCCATACATGTCCCTCCGCGTCAATGGCTAGGCTAGGATTGTCGTGCGGATCATCCACGCCTTGTTTATCATGGACCACCACAGGCCGAGGCACTTGGTTTGTTTTGTGATCGTAATAGGAAATCATGCACAACAGGTGACGTTCATCAGGCCCCGTTGTGCCTCCATAGACAAAGAACGTCTTGTCCACCTCAGGACAATAGATTGCCAGCGGAGTGTGCTTGGCCGTGTAGGTTCCCAGACCGCCTGAGTATTTGTCGCCATAGGGAAAGACTGGTTCACGCGATACCTTCGCATAGGCCTGGTCCCCGCTGCCTTTGCCGTAGAATTGGCCCAATGTAAACCAGATTCCCTTGTAACCCGCGATGCGTCGCGTTTCGGTCTTCGTATCCGGCTGGACACCTCGCGTTGTTGCCGTCATGGTCGCAATAATCGTAGCGGCAACAACGAATCGCAATGGCAGCGCACTCACAATAAATCGCATGGGGACATTAACCTTATCGATGACTTTTCTGACGAGAGCGATTGATTTATACCTACGACGCACAGATCTGCAAGCATGAGAGTCTATACAGTTTGTCGCAAACCGAGTTGATTCCACTATAGCAGTCCCAAAAATGATGCGCGGTAAAACAGCCGACGGACCGGCAAATTATTTTAGTGATTGCAGCGGTCGACGCGTGTCGGTTGAGCGCACGGAAATCAGCGATTCACGCTGTCCGCTACCACGAAATTGCGCCATTTCCAGAAAAACGAGAATAAACGCCGACTAGGGGGAGACCACGGAAAAGTGATGCTCGATCTCCGCCGGACTCAGTGCCCGCGAGTAAACTGCGATTTCGTCGATTGCACCTGAAAACTGCCGCCAATCCGCCGCGGCCGTCAATTGGCCAAAGATCAGGTGGAAATCTCCGGATCCGTCGACTTTGCCTTCCGCCAAGGGGACGCGGCGCGCTAGATGTCCATTGAGATAGATCTCCATCGCGTCCGTATTCTTGACGGCAACGACGTGATGCCATTGACCCGGCACACACAATCCCGGCGTAAACGCGTTGGTCCCCGCTTCGTAAGATGCGGTCGGAGGATTCCGATGAAGAAATCGTAACGCCCCCGGCTCGTGGATCATGAACGTTTCGGTCACGATCTCCAAAACGTTCAAAAAGATCCGGTGGTCGTTTCTCGATTCAGGGTATACACCGAGCACCGTCGCATGCTGAAGGTCGTCGGGTTTCATCCAGAACTCGATCGAGTAGGGGCCTTGGTTCAGCCCTTCTATTGGATGTTCGCTGACCACGTAACGTGCTGAATCACTGCGTTGGAAACGAACATACCCATTGGTGACATGGATTGTTTTTTCCCCGTTTTGCCCGTGACGGAGTATCGCCGCGTGATTCGGTCCCATTTCGTTGCGGATTGAATTATCCGCGAATGCGGATTCCTCTGCGTCGTCAAAACGCCAATAAACAAGCGGCGACCCTCGGCGAATCAGTTCCGCGTAATCATCCGTGATTGCTAATGCCTCATCATCGTAGACGATGATTTTGGGCAGCTCTTTTGGATTCGCTGTGATCGTTTGCAATAAATCTTTTTCTTGGTTGACACTGATTCGCGTTGCCTCGTGTACACGTTGGCTGATCAAAGTATTGCCGTCGTCGCCAAGCAACGAGAGTTCAACTTCGCCGCTGAGCACCTCGACTTCCGAAGTCCCCGTCGGAGTCACGCTGACGCCAAACTCGGTCCCCAAATCGACGATCGCGGCCTTGGGTGAATTGAGTACGAAGCCGCGAGCACGCGGAGGGACGTTTGCAGTGACGCGGCCGGATAACAAGGTTGCAGCGTTCTTTGAATGAATTTGCAGCTCCGCAGGCCCCTCGATCGCCACGACGGCACCGCTCATGAACTCCATTTGCACCAATCCCTGCTCGAGCTTCAGCGTTCCTGCGGTCAGACGTTTTCCGACCGAAAGCCGGGACACCGAATCGCCTTCGCTACGAACGACAACGGCGGCAATCGGTTCAGCCATCTCGATAACAAACCCCTTGGTGAATGCGTCATTGGATGACGTATCCGGATCGTCAACCGATGCCACGATCGGTGCCGAAGGACCATCGTCCCCCTCGACTACCGGTGTTGCCCCTTGTTCCACGGGGACACCGATATAGCCACTCAGTGACAACACCAAGACCAACGAGAGACCACCGATGACAAGTACCAAAAACGCGACCAGCCCTTGCAATTTAGCGTTCGACCCCGTCCAAGGGATTGGGATGCTGGGAATCGTGGAAGCTACAGGCCTCTGATCTGCGGTTGTAAAATGTTCACTCAGCAGAGCCGGATTGACGCTGTCCACCACGCCCCAAGCACTGGAAAGCTCGGAGTGGATTTGCAAGTAATTCAGGTAATGGGCCTGCGCCTCGGGGGACGATTGTAGGATCGCAACAAGTTCTTTGCCTTCGGCATCACTTAATTGGTCGTCAATCAAACGAGGCAGCAGTGCGTTGAGGCGTCGAAACGAGTCGGGGTTGGGGGAGGAATGGTTCATTTCGGTGGCTCCATCGATAGTTTTGACTCGACGCAAGCGATTAGTTTTTCTCGCAGTCGGTGCAGCATCATACTGACGGCGTTTGCGGTCTTGTCCATGTCACCGGCAATCGCTTTGACGGAAATCGATTCCGCGTAACGCTGGATGACCAGTTTTCGTTGTTCCGGCATCAGTTTGACAAGACAATCCTGCAGTGCCGCCTCGCGACGTTGGCAGATGTCATTCGCGAACATCTCGGCATCCAAAGCATCGAGGGACGCCGCTAAATCGGTAGGGAAGATCAGACGATCGCGGGATTGGCGTTTGCGGAACGCCATCACCTGGAAACGAGCGATCGTAAATGCCCAAGCCATGAAATCGGTGCCCTCTTCGAATTTGGCGGCGTCGCGGCAGAGCACCAGATTGACTTCCTGTAGTACCTCGTGGGCCTGGTCGCTGTTGCCCAATCGCTTCAGCAAAAATCCAAACAGCCGAGGTTGAGCCTCGGTTAACTGCAGCACCCACTCGGTCGTGAGCTCGATTTTGCCGGGAACGTCGTTTTGCATGTCACCTATTAAATAGCCAGGAACGGCTGAATCTTTCGCAATTTCCTGGCGGCCATTCGGGAAAAGGAAAAAAAATCGCGGTCGCCCCGAAAGATTTTTTAGCCACCGGCTATTCCCCTCTATCGCGTTTACGGGAATTTCAAATCCGTTGTTTTTAACGTCTGTCTCTTTCTTCGATTCGTTCCGATCCTTCGAGTCCAGAGTTTTATTTCATGCCCAATCGTAATCTATCGCTCGCTCTCGCCTGTTTTGCGTTTATTGCCTGCTTCTCAATCGGGGGCTGTGGTGACGCCCAAAATGAAGTGATTGACCAATCGACCGTTAATCAAGAAAGCATGGAAGCCTACGAGGCAGAGATGAATCAACCAACCGGTGGCGTTTAGCCGACTTGACCGAATTCAAGGCTGGACCGCGAATGAATTTACTGTTGTTTGTTTTTTTTGAAAGTTTTTGTAAATGAGAAATGCTAAAAATCACGGTTTCACGTTAGTGGAGCTACTGGTGGTGATCGCCATCATCGGCGTATTAGTCGGATTGCTGTTGCCGGCGGTTCAGGCGGCACGCGAAGCGGCACGACGGATGAGTTGCAGCAACAATTTTAAGCAACTCGGTTTGGCGATCCATAATTATCACAGTGCTTATAATCAGCTTCCTAATAATCACACCGGAACGGATCGTGCCTACGTCGGGGATGTTTCCAACAACAGCAACCGCCGATTTCTAAGTTGGTTGGTGACCGTGTTGCCGTTCATCGAACAGCAAGCGATGTGGGAAAGTATCACCAACCCAAGTCAAGAAGTAAGTCCTGGGTCTAGTATGCCGGGGTCCGTGACCAACGGAACTTGGCCGGCAATGGGCCCCGTGCCTTGGCAGGCGGCCTACCCCGCTTGGGCGACCGATATCGCTGGATTTCGCTGTCCAAGTGACCCATCGCGTTTACCCGGCGTGGCCACGGGACGCAGCAACTATGCCGCTTGTTTGGGGGATACAATCGATTCCTGTTACTTTGGCGGTAAGAACGAACGAGGTGCCTACAACCAACCCTCGGATTACTCGCTCAACAATGATGGCGATATGACGCTGCGAGCTCGTGCTGCCAACCGTGGCTTCTTTTGGAGTCGTCACAAAGTAGGCTTTCGTGATGTGCTCGATGGACTATCGAACACGATCGCGGCGGGCGAAATCTGTACGTCCGCAGGCAGTCGCGAAACACGCGCCGATTGGGTCCGCAATATCTCCTTCAAAGGCGATGGTACTTGGGATGGCGCTGGCGAACCTATCCGTTGTAAACAAGGAACGCACATCGATCCTGCTCGACCCACGTTCTACACAAGCTCTGCTAGCGTCGAAACGAATCCACTGAACTCTCGTGGCGGGCGTTGGGGAGATGGTCGATTGACGTACACTGCGTTCCAGACGATTCTACCTCCGAACAACGCTAACTGCTCGACGAACACCTCTGACGGCAACTGGTATTTTATCTCCAGTGCGGGCAGTCGTCACCAAGGCGGGGCTCATGTGTTGATGGGGGATGGGGCGGTGAAGTTTATCACCGACAGCATCGAATCGGGTGATTTGACGGACAACGCCGTTGTCGCTTCGTTTACTGGACACACCAGCAACCCGAACCTTGCTGGTTCGCAAAGTCCGTATGGGCTTTGGGGATCGCTTGGGACGCGTGCCGCGAAAGAAGTGATCAAGGACGAATTTTAGTCCGAGATCAAGCCGAGTTTAAACGGATAGCCAGCGATAAATCTTCGTTGGCTATCCCGTTTTTTCGAGTGTTCAGCAATTGTGAGCCGACGGCGCTAGCCGCGGGCCGCATTCAATCTGGTATGAATTTAGAGGGACAACGCATCGATATGTCGACGCTTCGCCGATTTCCTGCCATGGGGGCGAGCATGCTCCGCGTGATGGCTTGCATTGTGCTTCCATTGCTCGCGGTTGCCGGGCACGGCGTCGTGGCGGCGTCCGATCCATTCGTGATGCCGGAACAAATCGATTTCAACGAACACGTTCGCCCAATCTTTAACGCACACTGCACGGCGTGTCATGGCGGAGTCAAACAAGCTGGCGACGTGTCGTTTGTTTACCGGGAACAAGTGCTGCCGCCGGATGGCTGGATTGTCGAACCAGGCGATCCAGAGAACTCGGTCCTAATCGAGCGTGTTATGACCAGCGATCCCGAATTTCGGATGCCACCGCCCGATCACGGGCCGGCGTTGTCGACCAAGGATATTGCGGTGTTGACCAGCTGGATTCAACAAGGCGCCGTCTGGAAAGCAAGCTATTGGTCGTACGCCTCGCCGCAGCCACAACCACTTCCGGTGGTGTCCGATCCGGCATGGGAACGCCAGCCGCTTGATCGTTTTGTGCTCGCCAAGTTGGATGAAAAAGGGATGACGCCGTCGCCGGATGCTGCGCCCGAGCGATGGCTGCGACGGGTGACGTTGGATCTGACCGGATTGCCACCGACGCTCGAGCAGCGAGACCATTTTTTGAAGGCATTTGAGCAAAATAGTGACGCCGCTCGTCGCGAATACGTCGACCAACTGCTTGCATCAACCGCGTTTGGCGAACGATGGGCCAGCGTTTGGTTGGACCAAATTCGCTATGCCGATTCCAAAGGCCTCGGTTTGGATGGGCGTCGATCGGTTTGGAAGTATCGCGACTGGGTGATCGATTCGTTGAATCGCGATTTACCCTACGATCAATTCACCATCAAACAAATCGCGGGCGACCTGCTTCCCGATCCGACGATCGAAGATTTGATCGCGACTGCGGCGCACCGCCTAACTCAAAACAACGAAGAAGGCGGCACCGACGATGAAGAGTTTCGTGTCGCAGCAGTGCTCGATCGCGTCAGCACAACGTGGCAGGCGTGGCTCGGAGTGACGTTTGGTTGTGTCCAGTGCCACAGCCATCCTTATGATCCATTTCGGCACGAAGAATTTTATCAGTTCGCGGCGTTTTTTAACAACACTACTGATAGCGATTTGGACGAGGATTGGCCCGTCGTCCAAGTCCCGGTCGATCCTCGTGATAATCCCAAAGCGGACCAACTCGATCGACAGATCCGCAAACTGCGTGATCAGTTATTTCAGAAAGAGTTTGCCCAGCTGAGGGCGGACGACGTTTGGACGCCGCTGGTCGATTTGAAGGCTTCGACCAGTAACGCAACGCGAATCGAAGTCCAACGGGTCGACGATCATGATGAATTTCATACCGTCGATACGGTCAGCCGCAACACGGACATCACGCTCGAATCACCGCTTCCGGCAGCGATGAGACAATTGACAGCAATTCGGGTCACCGCCAAGCCGCTGGATCCGGAAACCGGGCTCGATGATTCGGAATGGGGATTTGTGTTATCCGAGCTTGAGGCGGCATTCGTCGTCCAAGGCCAAAAAACGCCCACCCAGATTTCCTTTGCCCGAGTGATCAGCGACGATCCCAATCCGTTTTATGACCCGAACGCGAGTCTGGACCCGAAATCCAACCGTGGTTTCGCAGCCTATTCACGTATCCACCATTCGCGAGAAGCGGCGTTCGTGCTCGATGCTCCGGTCCCGATCCCCGAGAACGCTCGGCTTCGAATCACGCTGAAGCATCGTGTGTTTGTCCTCGGTGCATTCTCGTTAGTAACGCGGCGGGGGCATTTTGCCGTCAGCGAAAGCGACGATTTCGTCGACTTGGTGCATGATGAATCGTTATTGAAGTCCCGAAAACAGCTGGCCAAGCTCGAGAAAGATCGATCGGAAATCAATTCGGTTTCCGTGCCCGTCATGCAAGAGCGTCCTACGCATTTGGCACGTCCGAGTCACATGTTCGAGCGCGGCTTGTTTCTTACCAAAGGAAAACTTGTTACGCCAGATACCCCCGAATCGCTTCACCCCCTTCCCCGCGATGATTCAGGTGACAACTCGCTCCAGCCCAACCGATTAACACTCGCGAAATGGTTGGTCAGCCAGGACAATCCGCTGACAGCACGGGTTGCGGTCAATCGTGTCTGGGCTCAGCTGTTTGGAACCGGCTTGGTACTCAGCGAAGAGGACTTTGGATCGTCGGGCGAAGCACCGTCGCACCCGAAACTGTTGGACTTTTTGGCGTTGCGGTTCCAAGGTGGGCAGCAATGGAGCATGAAGACGATGATCCGCGAAATCGTGCTCTCGCGAACCTATGGGCAATCCGCCAAAGTGACGGGCGCAGGCCTTCAATTGGATCCTCAGAATCAATGGCTGTCCCGAGGGCCACGTCACCGATTGTCATCCGAGATCGTTCGTGATCAAGCGTTGGCGTTGTCAGGATTGCTGAGCGCCAAGTCGCTTGGACCGCCGGTGCATCCGCCAATTCCTGATGGTGTGTGGAAACCTTTTCAATCCGGCGACAAATGGTCGTCGTCAAAACGGGGCGACGAAGATCGCTATCGCCGTTCGATTTACACTTACATGAAACGCAGTATTCCGTATCCGATGTTCGCGGCGTTCGATTCACCGTCGCGAGAATTCTGTTCCCCGCGACGGCTGCGATCCAATACGCCACTGCAAGCGTTAATGATGTTAAACGATGAAACGTTTGCTGAAAGCGCCGCGGCGCTGGCGGCGCGAATGCAGTCCGCACGCAAAGAACCGCGTGAACAGATTCGATACGGCTTTGTGATTGTGACTTGCCGAGACCCTTCCGCTGAGGATTTAGATGATTTGATGACGCTGTTCGAATCGCAACGGAACGGGAACGATCCATATCCAAACCGTGCTGATGCTAACGCGATGACCACCGTGGCCGCAGTGCTGTTGAACCTCGACGAAGTGGTGATGAAGTAAGGATAAATCATGAGCAACGAAAACCTTTACCGTGAAGCCGTCGCCACCAAGCTCCAACAAACCACTCGTCGTCATTTCCTGCAGGGGTGTACGACCGGAATGGGGGCGATGTGGATGGCGATGCAGCGGAACGCCAATGCCGCAACAAAACACTTGCCGATGCATGATCCGCAGAATCCACTCAGCCCGCTGCCGTCGCCGTTGCCGGGCAAAGCAAAGCGAGTGATCTATCTGCACATGATCGGCGCCCCGAGCCAATTGGAACTGTTCGACTACAAACCCGACCTGAAACGATTGGATGGTAAAGATACTCCGCAATCGTTCTTGGAAGGCAAACGGTTTGCCTTCATTCAAGGCACTCCGAAGATGTTGGGGCCGCAATATCCGTTCGCACAACATGGCGAAAGCGGGGCATGGGTTTCGGATCGGTTCCCCCATTTCAGCAAACACGTCGACGACGTCTGTTTCATCAAAACGATGCAAACCGACCAATTCAATCACGGTCCCGCACAGTTGATGGTCCACACCGGGCAAGCCCGCATGGGCTACCCATCGATTGGATCGTGGACGACATGGGGATTGGGGACCGAGAACGAGAATTTGCCAGGCTTCTTCGTTCTGCTTTCCGGCGGTCGCCAACCTCGCGTGGGCAAAGCATTGTGGAGTGGCGGTTTTTTGCCATCCGTGTATCAAGGCGTTCAGTGCCGCTCGCAAGGCGATCCAATCTTGAATATTTCCAACCCCGATGGGGTGTCGCGGGACCGGCGGCGTACGATGCTCGATGCGCTGAATAAACTGAACCAACGAAACAACGAAACCTTCGGTGATCCCGAGACGCTAACGCGAATCGCCCAATACGAAATGGCGTTTCGAATGCAGTCCGCTGTGCCCGATGCGATGGACATCCGTGACGAACCGGCACACATCCACGCGATGTACGGAACCGAACCCGGAAAAGAATCGTTCGCCAATAATTGCTTATTGGCCCGGCGGTTAGCCGAACGCGATGTCCGATTCATCCAATTGTTTGATTGGGGATGGGATTCGCACGGGGCAGGCAAAGACGAAGCCTTAAACGAAGGGTTTAAAGACAAATGCAAACAGGTGGATCAGCCAATCTCGGCGCTGCTGACCGATCTGAAACAGCGAGGGATGCTTGAAGACACCTTGGTGATTTGGAGCGGTGAATTCGGCCGAACACCAATGCGTGAAAATCGAGGCGGCAGCGAAATGCGATTCATTGGCCGCGACCACAACCCGGGCGCCTTCACACTGTGGATGGCCGGTGGCGGAGTCAAGGCGGGCTACAGCTATGGTGAAACCGATGCCGTCGGCTACTCGCCCGCCGAGAATCCCGTCCCGCTACGCGACTTTCATGCCACGCTGTTGCACTTGCTCGGTTTTGATCACAACAAATTAAGCCATCCGTTTCAAGGACTCAATCAAAAGCTGACTGGTGTCCAACCCGCCCAAGTCGTCCATGACGTGCTGGCGTAGTGTGAAGTTTCGAGAATTAGAACGTTTTTGTCTTTGGTTTAGCGACAGACGCCAGAGGGTGGACCACGTTCTGGCGAACGTTACTGGCTTTTTTGAATCTAAGGCATTTCTTAAACGATCGCTGGCAGCGACGGTCACACCAAGATGTCTTTGATTACATGGCCATGCACGTCGGTCAATCGGCGTTCAAAACCGTTGTAATAGTACGTTAGCCGCTCGTGGTTCAGCCCTAATAGATGCAGGATCGTGGCGTGCAGATCGTACACCGTCACGACGTTTTCGACCGCACGGTAACTGAATTCATCGGTCGCGCCGTAAGTGAACGGAGCCTTCACGCCGGCCCCCATCAACCAGGCGGTGAAACCGTCTGGGTTGTGGTCGCGACCGCTCGCTCCTTTCTGGAACGTTGGCATCCGCCCAAATTCCGTGACCCAAACAACAAGCGTTTCTTCCAGTAAACCGCGCTGCTTCATATCGCGAAGCAACGCTGCACAGGGTTGGTCCAGTACCGGGCCATGTTTGCTGTATTGATCGACGATTTTTTTGTGACCATCCCAATTGCTGACGCCTTCGCCGCCGGTTTGATAAGCGCCGTTAAACAGCTGCACAAATCGCACGCCTTGCTCGAGCAAGCGTCGCGCCAGGATGCAATTGTTGGCAAATTGCGCCTTCAGCGGGTTGGTTGTGTCGTCCGCCCCATAGGCTCGTAGCGTGCTTTTCGATTCGCTGGTCAAATCGGTCACTTGCGGAACACTCAACTGCATTCGAGCGGCAAGTTCGTAACTAGAGATGCGGGCCGCCAATTCACTATCGCCTGGGGATTGTTCAAGATGTCCTTCGTTCAAACGTTTTAAGAAATCACGTGTCGCTTGATCTGTTTTCTCGGACGTTCCTTGCGGAATTTGCAAATTGTTCAGCGGCTTGGTCGCGTTGAATTCGGTTCCTTGGAACGCAGCAGGCAAGAAGCCGGGGCCCCAATTGTTGACGCTTGACTGTGGTGTACCGCGTGGATCGGAAATCGCCACGTACGCCGGCAGATTCTCGTTCTCGCTGCCAAGCGCCCACGTCGTCCACGCCCCCATGCTGGGAAATCCATCAAGTGTATTGCCGGTCGACATGAAATTCTCGCCCGGCCCATGAGTGTTCGTTTTGCCGGTCAATGAATGGATGAAGCACATGTCATCGGCAAGCTCAGCTAGATCCGGCAGCAGATCGGAAACCATTTTGCCCGATTCGCCACGCGGTTTGAACTGCCATGGACTCTTGGTCAACATCCCCTGCTCGCCTTGAAATGTGACCAAGTTTTCGGATCCCGGCAGCGGTTGACCGTCCCGCCGGATCAGCTCCGGCTTGTAGTCAAACGTGTCGACTTGGCTGCACGCCCCCGCACAAAAGATCACCAATACATTCTTGGCGGCCGCCTTGTGATGCGGTTTGCGTGCTGCAAATGGATGGGCCGGATCAATCGCAGGACGAAGTGGCGTCGTGGGGGCGGAAAACAGGTTCTGCTGCTGTAATAGAGTCGCCAATGCGATCCCCCCCAGCCCCGTCGCCGTCTCGGTTAGAAATTTACGTCGCGGAAGGAAGGAGTTCATGGCTTTATGGGAAAGGTCGAAAGTGTGGGCGGAAGGCGATTGGCAAGCAAACGGCGTCGATGCCGGAGCTACGGTCCATGATCAAGCTATTCGTACTCAAAGTAGATTAGGATGAAGAGTAAGCTTACGATAATGAAATCCCACGAAACCATCCGTGCGAACTTAGGGGATAAACACGAATTCGTTTGCGTTCAGGATCGCTCGCGTGAACTGTACGATGCCTTCTTGTTCAATAAACCGTTCGCTATCGGCGATTTCTTGTTCGGTTGGTGAGCGTTGGAAACATAACTTCCAAGCTCGGATGATTTGGTTGCGGATCGTGTCCGCTTCGGATTGAATTCGCGCTGCGAGAAACTCGGCCTGTTGCATTACAAATCGGCTGTTCAGCAAGTTCAGCGCTTGCAGCGGTGTGGTCGAGCGGCTGCGTTTTGGCATCACCATACTCGCATCGGGGCAATCAAAGGCGCCGAAGACGTGATCTTTTTCCTGACGCACCTTGGTCATGTAGATCATTCGCCGCCAATCCGGCGGGCCGTAATCTTGTTTTGCATGGTAATGACGCACGTTCTCAAGTTCGACTTCAAAGCCGCTGAACCCAGCACCGCCGGCGTTCTCGACATCCAATTTGCCGCTCGCCGCAAGCACCGAATCGCGGATCGCCTCGGCTTCGAGTCGTCGTGTCGGGAAACGCCACAACAAACGCGTGTTCGCGTCGATCTTTACTGCCGTGGGCGTCGGTCGGCTTGATTGTTGCCATGTTGCGGAATTCAAGATCAGCCGATGGATGTGTTTTAGTGACCAATCGTTTTCCATCAACTCGACCGCCAACCAATCGAGCAGTTCGGGGTGCGACGGCGGAGTGCCGTTGAGCCCAAAATCACTCGGGGTGTCGACGATTCCGACCCCAAATTGATATTGCCATAATCGGTTGACGATCACGCGAGCGGTCAGCGGGTTGTCTTTGTCGGTGACCCAATTCGCGAAAGCAAGTCGCCGCTGTTGCTCTGCCGCATTTTCGTCAAGGTTCAGGGAGGTGAAGACATCGATCGCGTTGGGGAGGACTTGTTCTCGTTTGGCGTCAGGTTCGCCGCGGTACAGTCGATGCGTTGCACCAGGTTGCGAAAATAGGCCAATCCAAGCTCGTGGACGCTCTTCGATTTGTTGCTTTTCCGCTTGGATCTGGTTCAGCCGCGACAACCATGCTTGGCCTTGGCGTGCCTCTGTCTCGGAAAAGGACGTAAAGACGTACGCGGCGGGTCGAGACGGATCATCGTGTGGCAACCGGTCTGCCGATGACGCGATGAGATGCCATTGCCCAGGCTCACGTGCACATTCGATACGGTACTTTGTTGCCACGCGATCGGCGAATTCGCCTTGGCGGTCACGCGCCCACTCGAGACGATCGATTCGAGTTAACTGAGGCAACTCGATCTGTATCCAACCACCGGCTCGGACCGACGCAATCCAGCTGCGTGAATTGCCATGTTGGCCATCATTGATGTGCAACAATTTGTGCTTGACGTGCTGGAAATCGCCCGATGACGTCGCCTTGCCCCCGCGACTCGCCAGTGCGACATTCTGGTCGCCTGAAAAAATTTCGAGCTCATCAATACAGGGTTCGCCTGCATTGGTCGCCTCGATAGTGAATCGGACAAATTTGGCTTCACGGGGTGCAAACGCTTCGATGTTTTGCTTTGCGGTCACACGAGATCGTAATGCGGGGGCTTGCTTTACCGTTTCCTTGGTGACGGGTTGCAACACGATCAAATCTGCCGTAATTGCCGCCCCCTCGTTACCCGATTCAAGAACAATCACGTCGTCTGGGCCGAGTTCGTGGACGCCTGCATCATAAAAGCCACTCCAAGTCGCTTGGCCGGTGGGTTCAGTGGATCCATCGGCCGATTTTTGCTGGTTGATTTTCGCAATTTCCTTGCGTTCCGCCGCCGTTTGCAAGACGTAACGGGCGTCGCTGCTGTGTGATGCAAACCCCGCACCCCAGCTGAGCCAAACTCGGTACGTTCCTTGCACGTTCGTTTGGTAGGAAGCGACCGGTTTGCCCGGTTCGTTGTTCCACCACGTATATTGACCATCGCCCCAAGTGGAATTCGGCGAGTGGGCGTATCGAGCGGTTCCTCGCGGTGTTGACCTTCGATTCGCGTCGCCGTCGTCGATCGCGATCAGAGCTTCTTGATGTGCGGGGATGTACTTGGCTAATCGCTCGCGCAGTTGGATCGATTCTTGTTCAATCGCGTCGAGCCGTTGCTGAGCTTGCTCGGGTAGTGGCAATGCGGCTTCGCCATGTTGGACGCCTGCGAACACCGCTTGCATCGCGTAGTAGTCCTTTTGTGTGATCGGGTCAAATTTGTGGTTGTGGCAGCGAGCACAGCCGGTCGTCAGTCCCAGAAAAGCGGTTCCGCACGTATTGATGATGTCATCGAGTTCGTTTTGTCGCTGCATTTGAGTCAGCTTTGGATCTTGGCCTTTGACCAAATCCATCGGACCGGCGACTAAAAATCCGGTTCCGATTGCCGCGTCCAAGGCGTCACCCGCAATCTGCTGACGAACGAATTCATCATACGGTTTGTCATCGTTGAGTGCCTCAATCACCCAGTCCCGGTATCGCCACGCTGTGGGTCGTTCACGGTTTGTTTCAAAGCCATTCGTCTCGGCAAAGCGAACGAGATCCAACCAGTGACTCGCCCAACGCTCGCCATACCGCTCGCTGGCGAGAACTTGATTGACTAGGTTTTCCCAAGCTTGCTCGGATTTGTCGTTGACAAAGGTTTCGGTTTGTTCGGGCGTAGGGGGCAAGCCGAGCATGACCAAAAAAAGACGGCGAATCAGCACTCGGCGATCCGCACGCGGAGACGGTTCTAAGCCTTCGGACGCCAACCGCGCGTGAACAAAGCCGTCGATCGTATCGGCCGATGTAGGACGTTTGACCGGGCGAAACGACCAATGTTCCAATTCGACCGCTTCGGTTGCCGGACCATAACGTTTCGGTGTCTTCGCTCCTTCGGCGATCCACGTTTCGATCAAATTGATTTCGTCGGGTGACAACGTATCCTCCGGGGGCATTTCGAGGCCCGCTTCCTGATGTTTGATCAACTTCATCAGGAAGCTGCGGTCGGGATCCCCCGGAATGATCGCCGGTTCTCCGGAATTTCCTCCCCTCAACATGTTTGCCAATCGGTCTAACCGCAACTGGCCATTTGCTTCCTCAGGCCCATGACAATCATGACAGTAGGACTGCAGGATCGGCTCGATTTTGTCGGCGAAGTCGACCGCCTGGATCGTCGATGAAGACACCATTAGATGTGCGACGAAGAACGCAAAGAGCGGCTTGTCGATCCGTCGCCATCGGAACATCAATAGCATCGATTCAGGCAACCGGAGCATTT
>NZ_JBFHFD010000091.1:0-18386 GCF_041583735.1 Novipirellula sp. | reverse complement strand
ATTTTTGGCGAAGTGTTTTACACCAACCGGTTTGGCGTCAATGCAGCTCAAACCAATCGTACTTCGGATTATCGTCAAGACGACGAGTTGTGGTGGCAACGTGCCTTCGAGGACGACGTTTATATCGGCGACGTGATGCGTGATGAAAGCGCCGGTGTTTACTCGGTCGATATCTGCTTGCGTGTCGACGACGAGAGCGGTCGACCGTTGGGGGTGTTGAAAGCGGTGATGAACATCCAAGAGGTGTTCAGCGTGATCGATACTCGCGTCGGTCGATACCGGGCCGATGAACGATTGGTCCTGTTTACGGCCGACAGACGCGTGATTCGTGCCAGCAACGAAGAGACTAAGCCGCTATCGGATGGATCGATCTATTTCCAAGACGTGCAGCTCGACTCGGACCACGCCCATGCGGTTTATTACCGCAGTGACAACGCCAGTGGCGAACGGTATTTGTCCGCATTTGCGATCTCGCGTGGTTACGGGGACTTTGAAGGGTTGGGCTGGATCACGATGGACGAACGCCGCGAATCGGTGGTGTTTGCACCGGTGAATCGCTTGCGAAATCGAATTATTTGGATTTCGTCTTTGGCGACCTTGGCCACCATTTTGATTGGCGGAGCGACCGCAATTTCGTTGTCCAAGCGACTCGACCAACTCACTGATGCAACCGTTGCGATTGGCCGCGGGGAACTCGATACCACGGTGGCCACTAAAGGTAACGACGAAGTGGCTGAGTTGGCGCGGCATTTTAATCGCATGGGCCGCGAGCTACAGCAAACGCATCACGATTTGACCGTTGCTCGCGATGAAGCACGTGATGCGAACAAGGCCAAAAGTTCGTTTCTTGCCAACATGAGTCATGAAATCCGCACGCCGATGAATGGCATCATCGGGATGGGCGAGTTGTTAGCGACCTCGCAATTGAGTCATGAACAGCGGGATTATTTGAACATGATCCAGCAGTCAGCAGATTCGTTGTTGCGGTTGCTAAATGACATTCTTGACTTTTCGAAAATTGAAGCAGGGCGTCTGGAGCTCGAAGAGATTGGATTCAGTCTACGTGACTGTATCGAACAAACCGGACAAGCACTGGCGATTCGGGCTGCGGAGAAAGACTTGGAGATGGCTTGCCGGATCGACCCCGATCTGCCCGATACATTCCTGGGCGATCCCGGCCGGATCCGGCAAATCATTGTCAACCTTGCCGGCAATGCGATCAAGTTTACTGAGCAAGGCGAAGTGGTGATCGACGTCACACGCCAATCATGCTGCGAAAACAAAGTCCAATTGCACTTCCGCGTGATCGATACCGGGGTCGGTATTCCAGCGGAAAAGCAGGAAAAGATCTTTGAAGCGTTTGGACAGGCCGATGCATCGACAACCCGTGAATTTGGTGGTACCGGGTTGGGGCTAACCATTTCCTCGCAACTCGTTGCGATGATGAATGGTGAACTTTGGGTGGAAAGCGAAGTGGGCAAAGGGACCACGTTCCATTTCACGATCGAATTGACCGTGCAAGATGATTTGGAAAAACAACATCGCGTGGAGGAATTGTCGCTGCATCCGATGCATGTCCTGATCGTGGATGACAATCGCACCAACCGGCGAATTTTCGAGGAGGTCCTCAAGAGCTGGAACATGGAAACGGTTTCCACCGACGCCGCGACCCAAGGGCTGAAGGAACTGAAACAAGCGGCGTCCTCCGAACACCCATTTGATCTGGTCCTGCTGGATTACATGATGCCAGAAATGGATGGCTTTGGTTTTGCCGAACAGGTGCGAACCGACGAGCGTTTGCGTGGCACAAAAATTATCATGTTGTCCTCGGCCGCCCAGTCCGGACACGCCAAGAAGTGTCAAGATTTGGGGATCGTTCGTTACATGACCAAACCCGTCGTGCAATCCGAACTGCTCAATACGATGCTCAGTGTCTTTCAAGAGCCGAGCGCATCTGAGAATGGAAGCGGTCGAGAAACCGCGATTCCCGAAAGGCTACCCGAAGCCGCGGTGCTGAATATCTTGCTTGCCGAAGATGGCATGGTGAATCAGCGAGTCGCGACTGGATTTTTGAAGCGAAAAGGGCACAAAGTTGTCATCGCAGAGGATGGCAGAAAAGCGGTCAGCGCGTGGGAAAAGGGCTCGTTCGACCTGATCTTGATGGACGTGCAAATGCCTGAGTTGGATGGCATCGAAGCGACCGAGTTGATTCGGCAAAAAGAGCAAGCCAGCAACACGCATATTCCGATCATCGCAATGACCGCCAACGCAATGAAAGGAGACCGCCAACGCTGTCTGGACGCGGGGATGGACGATTACGTGTCCAAACCGATCCAGCCAGATTTGCTGTACGAGGCAATTCAGAAATGGACGTCGCAGCTTGACACCGACGGGCGTTAAGCCGCCACCGTCATCGGTACAGGCACGATTGGAGTGATTTCAATAGCGGTGCGGCGCGAGCCGCCCGGTAAATCAGGAACGTTTCACTCGCTACAACCCGACGAGTCCCCGCGCCGCGAACGCTGCCCAAAGTCGATGGCACGGCATGTTGGAACGCTGCCCGTTGGAACGCTGCCCGTTGGAACGCTGCGTGTTGGGGCGGTCGGTGTGCGAGCAGTTTAGTTTCCGGGGTTGGAAACCGGAGTGGCCATAAACGGATTCGTTCGCTCCTGGCCGGTCGGCGCTCGGTTTTCGAGCGTGTCATTGTTGACGGTAAAGGCGAACAGCGGTGTTTGGAACGCGTCTTCGTAGATGTGTCGCACGGTCCAGCCGTTTTCGGAAGCCGATGTCGCGGCGGCGTTCTTCTTTGCCAACGCCATACCGGCCTCTCGCATTCGTTCGCGATCGACGTGACGAAATTGGTTCATTCCTTTGCGGCTGACCACGTACCAGAAATCGACGGAGTCAACGGTGGGATCGACCACGACTTTTTGCAGCATCGTGTACTCGTCCACAAGAATCGGGCATTCGGCATTGGCGGTCGCCAGCGTTTCCCGCATGTTCTGCTTGGGACCGAACAGGTCACATCCCGATGCCATCGCCAAGCTAAAGACAACAAAGCTAACAAAAAAGAACGTTTTGGGAGGGCGAGTGGACATGGTAGGGAACCGTTGAGAATCATTTTGCTCCACCAACAACGGACGTTGGTGTCTACAAAAAAACGTAGGTTCCTATGTCGCTGCTCGCAAACGATCCAAAACGAAGCGGACGTCTCGAGGAAAAATGGGGCGTTACAACCCGAAGGATCGTTTTGATCGTTTAGCAAACGTCATCGAGATAGAACTTGCGGGTCTGGCCGAATTGATTGGCTTGCCACAGCCGTTTCGATTCGACATCCAGACAACTGAGCCATCCGCTGCCGTACGCCCGAGTGTCGATGCAGATGGCGTTGTCCGTTCGAATGGGATAGCCTGATTTTTGAGACGTGTGTCCGCATACGACAATTTTTCCAGAAGCATGACGAGGTTGATAACTGAATTTTTCCCAGTACAGAAAGTAGTTTTCCTGCTCGCTCATCGGCACATCGGGATCGTAGCTGGCATGCACGAAGATAAAGTGGTCTGATTCGTAATAGGGCAGGACTCGATTGCTAAGAAAGTTCCAATGCGATTGCGGAACGTTTTCCAGCGTTCCCGCGTCGGCTTTGCCATTGGGAGAGTACGAGCACAATGCAGCGTAACCGCCGAGGCCGAGCCAGCGATCGTAATGATCTTGATCGTTGCGGCTTTGGGCCATCATCAAATCGTGATTGCCTCGCAGCGGGATCAATTTGTGCGTTTTATCTTTGCTGATCAACCAATCCAACACGCGACGTGAATCGGGGCCGCGGTCGACGTAATCTCCCAATGTGACAATGGTGTCCTCCGGAGTGATCTCGACAAACGTCTCGAGGGTAACGAGTGCCGTGTAGCAGCCATGGATATCTCCAATGGCAAGTAATCTCGGCATTATGAATGCTCCCTCCAATGCGTCCCCTGTAATTCCCTAACCACTTTTTAGAATACATTTGTGAATTTGCAACACCGCAAGGAATGAGTGACGCACGCGACGGATTATCGAGGCTTCCGCAGCTGAAGGGCGCTAGATTGGTTTGAATCCAGGGCAAAGACTTTGCCGCTGAAATCTTCGCTGAATCCATCGTCGCGTCCCACGGTTAACCACTGGCGATCGAGTGCAACGGCAATGTTCAGAATCTCGCTGCGGCGAGAGTTCGCTGGGGCGAGAGTAGCGGTCGGCGACTTTTCGGAAGGAGCGGAGTCCGTTCGTGTGCCCGTGCGCCCGTGCGCCCGTGTGCCCGTGTGCCCGTGTGCCCGTGGGTTGCCGATGAGGGATAGGGCCAGCGGGGGATCATCATCGACAACCTTGCCGCCCAGGAACGGCGACAGCATCGGTCGCTGCGGCATCGGCCGGGCGTCGATGGGATGTTTTGCGGGGCTGCGTCGACGTCCACGAACGTCCGGTATTTGCGAGCAACCGGACGCTGCCACCCTCTTTGGGGACTGGGGGGGATCAACGCTAAGCAGCCCATCTCGGACGCCCCAATTCGTCCGTACAGGCGACTCAGAAGGGGGAGGTGGAGGCAAATTTTCTAATTTGTGTGGCGTCAATTTTGAATGTCGCGGCCCTTTTGTGCTTCCCAGGGCGCTTGAAGTTGAGATTCTTGGTATTCTGTTAACATAAATTGAGGCGGACGGCCCTCGTCGCCAAATCACTCCATGATTGACTACCCCTTCCAGAAGTAAGGATGTTGCATGTCCGCAGACGCCGCGGCAAATCAGAACGGGATCAGCGAAGCTGACTCGAAACGATTGCATGAAGCTCGCAAGCGAATCATTGAACAACTGGGCAAAATCATCGTCGGCCAGGAAACGGTCATCGACGAAATCATGATCTGCCTGTTTAGCCGAGGGCACTGCATGCTCGAGGGCGTCCCGGGGTTGGCCAAAACATTGATGATCAGCACGCTGGCTCAAACCTTGGACCTGTCGTTCAGCCGGATCCAGTTCACGCCCGACTTGATGCCGGCCGACGTGACGGGGACGGAAATCATCGAAGAGGACCGCTCGACCGGCAAACGCGACTTTCGCTTTATGGAAGGTCCGTTGTTTGCCAACGTGGTCTTGGCAGACGAAATCAACCGGACGCCGCCGAAAACGCAAGCCGCGCTGCTCGAAGCGATGCAGGAGCGTCAAGTCACCGTCGGGCGTAATCGGCACGTGTTGTCCGATCCGTTCTTCGTTTTGGCGACACAGAACCCGATCGAACAAGAGGGAACCTATCCGCTTCCTGAGGCTCAGCAGGACCGGTTTATGTTCAAGGTTTTTGTCGAGTACCCAAGCTTTGACGAGGAATTTGAAGTTGCGCGTCGCACGACGGGCAAGGCGGCCGAAAAGGTCGAAGCGGTATTGGGGGCCGAAGAGATTCTCAGGCTACAAGAATTGGTACGCCAAGTCCCCGTCAGCGACCATGTCGTCCGCTACGCACTTTCGCTGGTGCGTCAAACCCGCGTCGGCGGTGAAGGGGTTCCCGACTTTGTTGACGAATTGGTGGGTTGGGGGGCTGGCCCACGGGCGGTTCAGTTCTTAATCCTTGGTGGCAAAGCACGAGCACTTTTGGAAGGACGTTTTCATGTGCAGATCGAAGACATCCAATACTTGGCCAAACCAGTGCTTCGCCACCGCATGGTTGTCAACTTCGCCGCCGAAAGTGACGGAGTGACCAGCGACGACGTGATCCAGCGAATTATTGCCGCGACGCCAACGACCGAGGACGAACTTTCCCGCGATGCCCGATTCCAAAAAATATTTGCGTCCTGAGGTTACCGCTCGGATTCGTCGACTCGAGTTGACGGCCCGCCGAGTGGTCGAAGGATTTTTATCGGGAATGCATCGCAGTCCGTACTTTGGACAATCGATCGAATTCCTGCAGCACCGCCAATACACTCGAGGCGACGAGATTCGTCACATCGATTGGAAGGTGTATGCGCGTCAAGATCGGCTGCACATCAAGCAGTACGAAGAGGAAACGAATCTTCGGCTGACGCTGCTTGTCGACCGTTCGGCCAGCATGGCGTACGGCGATGGAGAATCAAACAAATTCGATTATTCGGCATCGATTGCTGCGTCGTTGGCGTATCTTGCCTTGCGTCAAAAGGATGCTACGGGGCTCGTCACCTTTGATACCAAGGTGCGTGCGACGGTGCCTGCGAAAAGCAATCAACAACAATTGAATCGGATTTTGGCTACGCTCGATTCGGTCGGCGCCGATGGACGCACCGACTTGGTGTCCGTGGCCAAAGAAATCTCGCAAGGTCTTCCACGTCGCGGTTTGGTGGTGATCATTTCTGACTTGCTCGGTGTCGATTCGCTGCTAGAAGGTTTGCGTCTGCTTCGCCAACGCGGACACGACGTGGCGATGTTCCATGTGCTACATGACCACGAGATTGACTTTGAATTTAACGGTGCCACTCGTTTTGAAGGTCTCGAAAGCGAAGATTTTTTAAACTGCAACCCACGCGCACTCCGCGAAGGTTACTTGGCCGCACTGGACGAATTTTTGACGAGCACCAAGAAAGCGTGTGGGCGTTTGTCGATTGACTATTTGCAAGTCCGCACCAGCGAACCGCTGGACGCGGTGCTTGCCAAATTCCTGGCCGCGCGACAATCACTGCCTAAACTAAAACGTTAGCCCCGACTGAACTGATAGCCCCTGCAGGGACGTGACGCTGCTGCGGAATCCTGTATTTTTTTACACTTCACTCTTCTGACTTCGAACTTCCCTTGTTTCTCTACCCCGCATTAACGATCGGCTTTCTGTTTGTCGCGGTGCCGTTGTTGGTCCATTTGATCAACATGCTTCGGCATCGAAGACAAAAATGGGCTGCCATGGATTTTTTGCTCGCGAGTTACCGCAAGCAGAAAAAGTGGATTCGCTTGCGACAGTTGCTGCTGTTGTTGGCTCGCTTGGCTGTGGCAGCCGTTTTGATTGCGATGCTGTGCGGTTGGAACGGGGGCGGACAGATGCTTGGCGTGTTGGGAGGAACCACAACGCACCACGTCGTTGTTCTAGACGACAGCTATTCGATGGGGGATGCGTCGGGGGGAACCTCCGCTTACGCCCGTGCGCTCGAAGCACTACAAGAATTAACGCGGCGAATCGCCACCGACGATGGCAATCATCAATTGACCGTGATGCGATCGAGTCGGGCGGCGTTGACGTTGCGAGGCGGTAGTGAGTCAGGCGATTCGGCAGCCGATTTGTCGGCGCAAACGGTGACGTCCGATTCACGGCTGATCAGCCGAGTCATGTCGACATCCGCGTCGTCGGTGTTGACCGATTTGGTGCCGGCCTTGGATTTGGCAACCGAGTTGATCCAATCGACTCCGGCGGATCAAAAGGTGTTGTACATCGCCAGCGATTTTCGCGACCGCGATTGGGCGGCACCTCAGCGGTTGGCCGAAGCGATGCGTGCGATTTCGGCAGACGATGTTTCGATTCGGATGATCGATTGTGCAACCGGCAATGCCGCCAATCTTTCGGTCGTCGATGTCTCACCTGCCCAAGATGTGTGGGTCGCAGGCGTGCCAGTGGTGATCAATGCCAAGGTCCGCAACAACGGCCCTAGCGACGTCAACAACGTCTCGCTTGATAGTCGCGTTTATCACTATCCCAGCGAGGTGACTCAGCCTGATCCGACCTTGGTGACCAGCGGTCGCGTCGAAACGCTGCCCGCGTTGGTGATCGAATCTTTGCCCGCAGGCGAAGAGGTGACTGTGACGTTTCAGGTATTCATTGCCGAGCAGGGAGTGCATGCGATCGAAGTTTCGTTACCCGAGGATGCGTTGTCGATCGACAATAAACGAAGCTGCACTTTGCCACTTTCGGATTCCGAAAAAGTGCTGGTGATCGATGCCGACCCCGAGGCTCGCGGGGCCTACCACGTTGCGTCGGTGTTGGATCCGGGTAGCCAAGTTCGTATCGGGGCGATTCCCGATGTCCAGCCGCCTTCGTTTTTGCGGTCCGCGACGCTGGAAACATTCGCCGCCTACCGAGCGGTTTATTTGATTAATATTCCCGAGATCAACGAAAATGTCGCCGATGCGTTGGACCGATATGTTCGCCGTGGCGGCGGGTTGTTGTGGTTCCTCGGTGACGACATCCAACGGGATTCCTACAATCGTAATCTGCTGTCCGAGGGTCGACGATTGTTGCCAATGCCGCTGGACGAATCAAAACCGGTCGCACAGTCCGACGAGGGCACGACTGCGGATGTGGTGTTTGGGGATTCGCCCGAGTTGCTCGCTCCGCTGAAAACGGCAGGCGACGCCGCGCTGTCGCTGATTGGTTTATCACGTTCCTGGACGCTTGACACGCCGGGAATCGAGGCCGCGGATGATCCCAATCGGCCACGCGTCAAAACGGTTCTGAAACGTCGTGATGGCAACGCATTTGTGACGCAGCATGATGTTGATCGAGGACGCGTGATCACGGTGCTCAGTGGGATCGACGGTCAATGGACCAATTGGCCCGGCGATCCCACGTTTGTTGTCTTTCTATTACAAGCCAATGCGGATCTATGGAGTGGAGCGGCCCCGCCGACTCGTCGCTTTATCGACGAACCGGTCGAGCGCACGATCGCACTGGATCAATACGCACCGCAAGTGATGTATTTGCCCGCAACCGAACAACCCCCGCGAGTTCCCATCGAAATGGTTGCCGAGCCGATCGAAACCGACGCGAATACCGAAACACTTGCGAAAGTGGTGCTGGATCCGATGGAGATGGTGATTGCGGGCGAAGCAAACGTCAGCGATCTATTGCAACCGGGGATTTCGGAGTGGGCGTTTACGCAAACCGATGGACGCCGCAGTATCATTCCGGTCGCGTCGGTGATCCGCAGCGGCGAAGGCAATTTAAAGCGTGCAGACCCTGCCGTGATTCAACAAAACCTGTTGCCAGTGGATGTGCGATTTTTGAGTAGCGAAGCATGGAACGCCGAGAATCAGACAGCCGGAAGCTCGACGTTGACCCTGTTTTTGTTGGGGCTGCTGGGGCTATTGCTGGCGGCCGAGCAAGCTTTGGCCTATTGGGCTAGTTATCACACCGCATCCACTGCGTTGGGTGGCGGAAAACGTCCGGCAAGTCATCTCGGAGCCTTTTCGTTGCGAGGTGCTCGATGAACGTAACAACAAACGCTAACGTGAACCAAGCGATGGTGGATGCGGCCCCTGGCGCCGCCGCTCACAACACGCAGCACATTGTTTACGAATTCGCCCGAGCGACTTCGTTGGAAGGTTGGTGGTCGTGGGCACTATTGATCGCCGCAATCGCTGCGATCTTATTTGTTTGCATTCGACTGTATCGGCGTGACACAAGCGAGTTGTCGGTCGTCACGCGGCGAACATTGATCGGACTGCGGTTGATGACGATCGCTGCGCTGATTTTCTTTTTCTTTGATCTGCACCGACGAACCGAACGGATGGTGACACGGCCGAGCGAAGTGACGATTTTGGTGGATACCAGCCAGAGCATGTCGCTGCCGGTCGGTTCGATGGCCAGCACGGAGAGTCGGGCCGAGCGGACCGCCCGTTTGCTGAACGAATCGAATCTTCTTGAAAAACTCGAAACCGAACATCGCGTCAGTATTTATTCGTTTGACCAAACCAGTGAACCCAAATTGTTGGAGTCACGGGGCGGGCCCGCAGTGACCAATCCCGACAATTCGGAATCCGCACCGACGCGGCCGCCGGTTTCCAAATGGGCGACCGCCGGCGCGTTGTTGGTCGGAGTGGGGATCGTGTTGTCGGTGCTGTCGCTGCTGTTTGGGGTGGCGGGCCGCGTCGAGCTTGTCGGATGGTGTGTGGGCGGGGCCGCGTTTGCGTTTGCGCTGGGCATCATCGGGCTGGGCAGCGTGTACGCCGTCAATACGCAGCGAAGTTTGGCGCAAATCCTGGGGGTAGAGCCGAGTGCGATCGAACCGGTTTTGGAAAACGAAACCCCCGCAAATGAGACCACGAAACCGCTTCGTGTATCGGATTGGGCCAAAGAGCTCGCAGCGACCGGAGCCCAAAGCCGGATCGGTGACGCGCTTCGCAGCGTGCTGGCCGATCATGATCCGTCGACGCTGGCAGGAGTGGTCGTGTTAACCGATGGCCAGAACAACGGCGGAGTCGGTTTGACCGCTGCAATCGCCACGGCAACGCGAAGCGAAGTCGCGGTGTTCCCGGTCGGCTTGGGAAGCAGCAGTGCCCCGACGAACGTCCGTGTGGTGGATCTCGATGCGCCACGCCGCGTTTATCCCGGTGACAAGTTTGCGATCACAGCGATGTTGCAAGCCAGTGGCCCGAAAGAACTCGAAGTTGACGTGCAGTTGCTCGACAAGCTGGACGACGATGCAGCGGAGACCAACCAGTCGGATCCGACCGCGAATTTGGGCGAGGTCATCGACAGCAAAAAAGTCAAAGTGGCCAGCGACGGTACGTTGTCGGCGATCCGTTTCGAAATGGAACCGGACTCAGTGGGCCGTCGCCGTTTAGCCGTCCGCGTTGTCGCTCCGAAGGAAGATCAAAACAAACGCGACGATGCTCGTGACGCACGGTACGAAGTTGTCGCCAAGAAGCTTCGCGTGCTGGCGATTGCCGGCGGTCCTACTCGCGAATACCGCTTTGTTCGCAACTTATTGTTTCGCGACAAATCGATCGAGCTTGATGTTTGGTTGCAAACCGGTCGTCCGGGGATGAGCCAGGATGCCGACCAAGTGTTGCAAGAGTTTCCTTCGCGGCCCGAAGATCTTTTCCAGTACGACACGATTATGGTGTTCGATCCTGATTGGACCGCGATCTCGGCCGAATCACTCGATTTGATGGATCGTTGGATCAGCCAACAAGCGGGCGGTTTGATCATCGTTGCGGGCCCGGTTTACCACCCGCAGTGGACTCGATTACGGACGGACCCTCGTGTTAGCCGGATCTCGGGTTTCTTTCCTGTAAATCTGTCGACTCGTGGTGCACTGCTGAGCGGCGGTCGCCAAGGGGGCGACAATCCGTGGCCGTTGGACTTTACCCCCGAAGCCCGTCGTGCTGAGTTTTTGTGGGTTGCCGAAGACCCTGCTGAAAGCTTTGATGTCTGGGAACAATTTGGTGGCGTCTACGATTTTGTCGGTGTCAAAAGTGCGAAGCCAGGAGCCAAGGTTTACGCCAATTTCTCGGATCCGACGACTGAGATCGGTGGCACGAAACCGGTTTACTTAGCGTCTCATTTTTACGGTGCCGGGCGGGTTTATTTCCAAGGCAGCGGTGAAATGTGGCGACTTCGCGGCGAGAGCGACGCCTATTTCGACAGCTACTACACCAAGCTGGTCCGCTGGGTCAGCGAGGGACGATTGATGCGTGACAGCACTCGAGGCGTGTTGCTGGTCGACTCGTCGCGAGTGATGGTGGGCGAGACGATCACGGTGCGTGCGATTTTGACCGACGACCAATTCGAGCCGTTGAATGTGCCCGAGGTGAGTGCAAAGTTGTTGGCCCCAAGTGGTCGCATCGACGACATCAAGCTGTTGCCGCTCAAGGGCGAACCGCGACCGGGGACCTACGGCGGCCGCTTCGTCGTGCGTGAGGCTGGCAGTTACGAATTACGACTGACGCTGGGCGATGCACTCGAAGAACAAGTGCTGCGTCAAAGCGTGCAAGTCCGCTTGCCGACGGTCGAACTTGAACGTCCTCGACGTAACGATGATGAACTGAAACAACTTGCCGATATGACTGGCGGCACTTATTCACCGATGGGCGAACAAACGGATCTGCAATCGCTTGCGGGTTCGCTGACTTCGCTCTTAAAACCGCAACCTCAAACCACCGTACTGCCGGGGACACCGGACATCGATTTTAACCGTCGCCGGAACATCGTGTTGATGTGGCTGATTGCGACCATGTTGACGATGGAATGGGTTACCCGGCGATTGCACCGATTGGCTTAGATGGGCACACAACATTCACTTGATCCGAAACTTCGTCATCTGATCGATTCGCTCCGCCAGCGGATTCGTCGGTATGTGGTCGTGGATTCACTGTTGGCGATTGCCACCGTGGTGTTGGCGGCGTTTTGGATCGGTTTGGCTTTGGACTACGGTCCGGTGTTGATGGGCGGCACCGAAATGCCACCGCTGGCACGATTGATCCTGTTGATCGTAGTCGCCGTGATCCTAGTGGTGATTTTGGCTCGGTTGCTGATTGGACGATTGCGGCGACCGCTGCCTGACGACAGCCTGGCTCTACTGTTGGAACGCCAGCACCCGCATCTCGGCGGCCGCTTAGTGACCACGGTTCAATTGAATCAATCCGGCCGCGTGTATGATTCGCACGCCGAACAGTTGTTGAAACAAGTCCACATGCAAGCGACTCAGGCAGTCGACGAAGTCGATACGTCGCGTGTTTTTTCTTGGCAACCGATCGTGCGAAAGTCGCTGGTTGTCGCGCCGTTGTTGCTGGCGTCGTTGCTGTTGTTGATCTTCAGTCCTGCAGCGTTTGGTCGCGCCGCCGGTCGTTTGACGCTGTTGTCGAACGATCCCTGGCCGCGTCGTGCGAAGCTGGAAATGATCGGCGTCGAATTGCCCGTCATTACCGCCACGGACGAAGAGGCCTTGGCGCCGGAGCTTGTCGAATTTGATGAACATGTGATTCGGCTACCCCGCGGCAGTAGCGGGACGCTTCGCATTCGCGCCAAAGCCGATGACGCCGAAGTTCCCGTGGTCTGCACCGTCTATTATCGCAGCGACGATGGGACTCGCGGCCAATCCAACATGCGTCGCATTGGACGTGTTGTCGACGGTTACCAGTCGTTTGTCTTGGACGGGCCTCCGTTGGCGGGGCTGAGCGATTCGATCTCGCTCAGTGTGCGAGGGCTGGATGCACGGCTCGACGATTTCCGCATCGAAGCGGTCGCTCCGCCAGCGATCACCAGCATGAACGTCTCGGTGCGTTATCCTGATTACCTGCGTCCCGAAGGGGCGTCGGAATTCGATCTGGAAACGAATTATCAAGCAGGATTACGGTTACGCGAAGGCAGCGACGTGGTGCTGACAGCGACCAGCAGCGTTCCACTTGGCGATACCGATGTGGTGCTGAGAAACGATGCGGGCGAATTCGAGCGAGTCGAGTTGATCCCGAGCAAGGATCGTCGTCAAGGACAAATCGTGCTCGACAACTTCACCGCCTCGACCGCCGTTCGGATTGTGCCGCGTGATCAACAAGGCATCTCGGCGCAATCACCCTACCGTTATTTTCTGGGGGTTGTCACCGACGAAGCTCCCGAAGTGCAGATGCGGCTCAATGGGATCGGCACCGCTGTGACCGCGATTGCCAAGATTCCGTTGGAAGTTGTCGCGAAAGACGATTATGGAATTGAGTCACTCGAAGTTTCGGTAACGCAGTTGGCCAAAGAAGACGAAGCCGCTGCGAATCAGGGAAAAGCGAAATCCGATGCTGCGGAAACAAGTCCCGTCGAAGCCAACGGGGTCGACTTGGCATTGAAATGGGACCGGGACGGAAACGCAAATACCGAAATCGATTTGCGTGATCTCGTTTCCGAACAGCGTATGCCCGAGCTGGTTCCCGGCGGAGTGATCCATGTGTTTGCCGAGGCCAGTGACGGATACGATTTGGGCAAATCGCACCTCACCCGCAGTGAGTTGTATCGATTAGAGATTGTCACGCCCGAGAAGCTATTGGCGCTACTTGAGCGGCGTGAATTGGGGCTACGGACGCGGTTGGAACAAACCATCGACGAGACGCGGAATTTGCGAGACACGCTTGATCTGCTTCGCCGACGCGGTTTTGACGCCGCTGCGGATGCCGAGAGTGACGAGAGTGACGAGGGGGATTCGACCCGCGCGGCTCAAGTCCGGCTGCTGAGAGTCCAGCAAACGGGATTACAAACCAACAAAACGACTGAGGAATTGACCGGGATTGCCGCCTCTTTGGACGATTTGTTGCAAGAGATGATCAATAACCGGGTTGATTCTGCGGATCGTCGCGAACGCATTGGTGTCGGGGTACGAGATCCGTTGAAAAACATCGTCGCGGGACCGCTGCAGCGTTTGAAGGATCAGATTCGCGCGATTGAACAGAATATTGAAAAGCCCGAGGATGCGTCTGCGAAAACCAAAGCAGCGGTCCAGACGGCCGAAGATGTTTTGCTGCAATTGACCGCGGTGCTGGAAAAGATGCTTGATCTGGAAAGCTATAATGAAATCCTTGACATGGTGCGTGAGTTGATCGATGACCAAAACGAACTGCTCGACGAAACCAAAGCGGAACAGAAAAAACGCGTGTTAGACCTGTTCAAATAGGGCCTTACATATCACATCCGAGTGATCGAATCATGATTCAACCAAAGACTCTTAAAAACCTCGTCTTTACTTTCGGGCTCGGGTTTCTGCTCAGCGGCTTTGTTGCAGCTCCATTGGCCAAGGCTCAGGAAGCGAATCTTCCCGAGCGGCAAACGGGCGTGGCGTCGCGTTACGAGCGGTTGGAAGAACTGTTGCTGCGGCTGGCCGAGATGGAGGCCGCTGAGAATCCCGAACGAGCTGCGTTGTTGCGTCGGGCGGCGCGTCAATCGCGTGACCAATTTGTGCTCAGCCAACTGCGTGACGCCACCGAGGCGCTGCAAAACCAACGGTTCCAAGAAGCGGTCGACAAACAAAAAGGGGCCGCCGATGGACTGCAAGGATTGTTGCAGTTGCTGATGAGTGAGGATCGTTCAAAGCGAATCCGGGATGAAAAACAGCGGGTTGCCAATCTGATCAAAGATCTAAAA
The DNA here is from genome assembly GCF_041583735.1 of Novipirellula sp. Lineage (NCBI taxonomy): Bacteria > Pseudomonadati > Planctomycetota > Planctomycetia > Pirellulales > Pirellulaceae > Novipirellula > Novipirellula sp. The sequence goes on along the minus strand of NZ_JBFHFD010000091.1, from coordinate 3,575 downwards.
CGAGTCGAACGTGCCGAGCGAAGCACACGGGCGCGGAATGAAAATGGCGCCGACTTGAAAGAGGTCCAAGCCGAACAGGAAGCGATCACTAAACGCAGTGAAGCACTGCAGGCGGAACTGTCCGAGAAAGATGCCGAAGAATCATCGGCAGAGGAAAAAGGCGACGAAAAAGCCGACAACGGATCCGACGACAAACAGGAAAAAGCGAGCGATAAACAAGAAAAAGGGGACGAGAAACCTGCCAAGCCGGGTGAGGAGTCGGATGCTCCCAAAGATTCAAAGGATCCAGAATCGGGCGACGCAAAGTCCGATGATGCCCAATCGGAAAAAGGGGACGGCATGGCCCCCCAAGACCCGAGCGATCAAAAACCTGGCGATCAAAAGCCTGGCGAATCCGGGGACCCATCCGAGAACAAACCGAGCGATTCTGAATCTCCCAAGCCCTCGGATGCAAAACCGTCCGACGCCAAGCCCTCGGATTCCAAACCGAGTGGCGATCCATCGCAGTCGCCTCCCAGTGGCGATTCTCCGCCCGAGTCATCGGATTCGCCTCAAGATCAAGCTCCGTCGCCACAGAGCCCTCAGCAACAAGCCGAGCAGCAGTTGCAAAAGGCGATCGAGAAGATGAAGGAAGCAGAAAAGGAGCTTGAGCAAAACAAACGCGCCGACGCGACAGAGAAGCAGCGAGAAGCCGAGGACAACCTGCGTGAGGCCATCGATCGACTCGAGCGGATTTTGCGTCAGCTGCGTGAAGAAGAGATGCAACGCGAGCTGGCGAAGCTGGAAAGTCGGCTGCGGCGGATGGCTGCGATGCAGTCCAAGGTATTGGATGACACGATTGCACTGGCGGCGACCCCGAAATCCCAGCGCAACCGTCAAACCGATCTCAAAGCGGGCGATTTGGCGTTTGAAGAGAAGAAAATCACGCTCGAAGCGGACCGTGCGATGCTATTACTACGTGAAGAAGGTTCGAGTGTCGCGTTCCCCGAAGTGGTTTCACAAATTCGCCTCGATACGACGCATGTGGCCGAGCGGCTCGGTGAGACTAAGATAGATGCAGTCACACAAGGGATCCAGCAAGACATATTAGCGGCTCTTGAGGAGATGATTGCCGCCACTCAGAAGGCGCAGCGGGATCTGGAAAAGAAGAAGCAGCAACAGCAGGGCCAGCCTCAGCAGGGGGGAAAGCAGGAGCAACCCCTCGTCGAAGCACTGGCCGAATTAAAATTGATCCGTACGATGGAAACGCGGATAAAAACAACGACATCCCGTTACTCGGGGTTGTTAGAATCAAAGGAATCAACGGCAGAAGAGACATTGCCCTTGCTTCAAGACTTGTCGGAACGTCAGAATCGGTTGTATCAAATCACTCGTGACTTGGTGCTCAAACGCAATCAATAAAACTGCGAGGTTGTCTGTGGGTTACACCAACGCTTCTCAAAGAGCCCTTCATCAAACCGCGTCTGCCCAGCATAGACCGTCGGCGGTGGAAGTGTCCGAGTCAAACCACCATGCGGTTTACCGCTGGCTGATCGCATTTTTTGTCTGGGGTTCGATGGCGATTTTCGCTTCGATGGTGATCGGTGCGGATGCGTTGGAGCGTCGAGCAAGTTGGCAGGCCTACAATGTCGACGAGATGTCGCAGATGCTGCGATCGTCGTTGGACGAACTCGGGATCGTTCCCGATCGGATGGATCAAGCCTCGGACGAATTTGTCTCGGCAATCGAAAAAAATGACGCCGATTCGCTCGACGCCTTCGTCGCGGTGATTCGAGGTATTGCACCGACGGTAGAAAATTTGGTGAGTTCGACTCAGCGAAGCCTCGCTGCGGCAAGTGCCAGCATCGACCCGAACACTCCCACCTACGGCGAAATTGAATCGTTGCCCAAAACGATGCGGATGAGTGTTCGCACATGGTTGGGCCGTGAATTGGTTCGCAATCGACTTTATGACGAAGCGCTGCCGGTGATTGCTGAAGTCGATCCGACCGAATCGATCGATCCTGCTGCGGTACTGTTTTATCGCGGTGCTTGCTACCACGCGCTGCTGATGAAAAAGGAAGCGTTGGCCGATTTGCGGCGTCTGCTCGAAAACGAAGACGATTGCCCGATCCGATTCTCGCGAACCGCGACGATGATGGTGTCGGACATCAAACCACTCAAAGAAGATTCGCTCGACGAGATCTCGCGGATCATGACTGATGTGACTCGCCGCTTGGATTTGGGCCGCAGCGATGAACAAGTCGAGAAGCGTGAGCAAGAGATCATCGACAAGTTGACGAAGCTGATCGAGAAGATCGAAGAGCAACAACAACAGCAGCAACAGCAACAACAATCCAGTGGTGGCCAAGGAGGTCAGGGTGGCCAAGGTGCCCCGATGGCCGACAGCCAAGCGGGTGGCGCCAGCGGCAATGGCGATGTCGATCGAAAGAAGATCAAAGATCGAGACGGATGGGGAAACCTGCCGCCCGCAGAACGCAACGAGGCGCTACAGCAGATCAGCCGCGACTTGCCCACACATTACCGCGAAGCCATCGAAGCCTACTTTCGTAAACTGGCCACCGAAGGCCAATGAGTTGCTAGACGCCACGCGTTGGTGCTGAATTCATCTCCCCTTTGGGGAGGTCAGAGTCGGCGGCAGCCGTCTCACCGGTGGGGCTCGTTGTGTTTGTGTTGAACCGTGCAAGCAAGAAGTCACCACCCTCCCCGGACGCATCCTGCGACCGACCCTCCCGCACACGGGAGGGTAAATCAGAATTCACCTCCCCATTGGTGGCACCCGCACAAGTCCGTGGCCCCCCTCTCCCCCAATAAAGCCGTGGTTGCCAAAGCAATTTAGTCGATGTGACGCTGGACGCAGCGATGCGTCAAGGTGAGTAACTCTAAGTCGGCTTTATTGGGGGAGAGGGGCTGGGGGTGAGGGGATTAGCAGTGGCAAAACGACGAAGGCGAACCCGAAACGCTGAAGCCACTAAGTTCGCGCGCGATCAACGCTCAACCGCAAATGAGTTCGCGAGTGATGTTTGGCAGATGGTTAGAAATCGTCGTTGCTGTGGCGAGAAGTTTCGCCGCGAAGTTGTGATTGAACCGTATACCGTAGACTTCTGCTGCATCGCTTTGAAGTTGGTCGTGGAAGTCGATGGTGAGCATCACTTTACTGATGCTGGTCTGGCTTCAGATCGAGCGAGAGATCAGTATCTCATGCAACTTGGATACAAGGTCTTAAGGTTTCCGGGTTATGAAGTACTTCGAGATCCGAAGGCGGTGCGCGACCGAATCGCGATGACAGTTACCGAAATTCGGAGCTCGTGAGCCCCCCCCTCACCCCCAGCCCCTCTCCCCCAAAGACTGACTCGCTCGGGCTCGCCAGTCTTTGGGGGAGAGGGGAGCCAAAATTTTGTATCGCTACCTCGACTCTGGGTGGGATTCATTGTGTTAGAAAAGGATGGTGCATGCGTGGTTTCACCACCCTCCCCGGCCGCTTCCTGCGGCCGACCCTCCCGGAGCGAGGGGAAATCCGAAATGGCTTCCCCGCTAGAACTTCCAGCGGTATTCCATCCGCGTGCCGTAGACGT
>NZ_JBFHFD010000090.1:0-18410 GCF_041583735.1 Novipirellula sp. | reverse complement strand
TGATCGAGGGCCCGGACGAAAAATGCTTGCGAATATCAAACGAGGGGGGCGAGTCATCGTTGCCGGTCGAATCGTCAACGACGCCGCTGCGGCTGACCAGCGTGGTCGTGTTTCTCAGCAGGTCACGAACGTAGATGTCGGCCGACAATCCATTGGCATCGTCAACGCCTACGACGAGGTCCGTCGCTTTGGTGACGAACGCAACATGACGTCCATCGCTGCTGATCACGGGGACCGCCGATTCTCCGTTGCCGCCATTGTCACCATCGGCATTGATGCTGACCAAGGTGTTCTTGCCGCCGTCATTGACGAACACGTTCCGTGTCCACTCCAGCACACTAGCGGGAACCGTGTCGACCAAATCGAATCCGTTGCTTTGAAATGCGATTTGCGATCCATTGAAGCTGAGTGACGGATTTCCCGAAGCGGTCCCCAGTGCGTTCACGGTCGCCGCGGTACCATCGCGATTGATCGTGACCAGTTCCAGCGTGGCTGCGTCGGTCGCGGCGAGAAACACATCAAAGCCGCCATTGGCATCGGGGATTGGTCCGCCGCCCGGAAGCGTTTGAGAGATCGCCAGGTTCGATGCCGCACTGCCAAACGCGACGAATTCACCATCGGGGCTGATTACCGGTCGCATCTCGGCGCTGGTGCCGACACCGTCGGCGCCCGACAGCCCCGCAGCGGTGCCGTCGGTCGCGATACTCAACAACCGTGTTTGCGAATCACCGGGCTCATTAAAGATCCCGTCACCATCGACATCCAAGTCGCGGACAAACACATTCGGAACACTGTCGACAACCTCTTTGACGAGATCTTCGGCAAAACTGACGAAGGCAATGAAACGCCCATCATCACTGATCGCCGGATGGTACGAAGCACCTCGAAACGTCGCTCCGCTGCCACTGTCGGTACCATCACTGTTCACACTGACTAGCGTCGTGATCCCCGTTTGCAAATCACGCACAAACACATCTTCGGCGTCGTTGCTGTCCGTTGGCGTCGTTGTGCTAAGCGGCGGTGTTAAATCCGATGCCTTGCTTTGGAAGACAACAAACCGCCCATTTCCGCTAATCGCAGGGTTCTTGGACGTCGCTACATCACCGGGTAGGTCGTCGCTGCCCGCAAACAAACCGTCCGGAGTGACGCTAACCAGATCGACCGCTAACAAATGACGGTTCTCGAGATGTTCGATGCGTGGATTCAGATAGCAGCGCAGTTCTCGGCGGCGGTGTTGCCGGAGCGAACGTCGGTAACGCGTGAGGCGGTTGCGAGATTGAGTTACCGTTCGGATTGAATACTCGTTCCATTGCTCTGATTGCGTTGTCATGATGGCTACTCTCCCCAAAGCATCAACATGCGTGAGGACTGCCGAGTCAATCGAAGCCGAAAACGCGATGCCGATTTTGTTTCGGAACCTCGCGCGATGGTGAAGCGAATCTCACCGCGTGGAATCAGTTACGGTGTCTTTCAATCGAATCCTTGCAAAAGATGGTTTCTGGTGAGGGCGTGCCTTGTTGCGGTTTGGTGCTTTGCATTCCCCCAGAAGGGACCGGTTGTTTTCATTTTCAGGCGATTCTGGCTGAAATGCAATGAAGAACTTTAATTCCGCAATCGCCCACCGCGATTGCGGATCGATGCTGGCCCGTATTTGATTCGGTCTGGCCCGTGCGTGATTAGCAATCGAGTGTCGATTTTGTGGCGTATTTAGTCGTATTCGCAGGGGCCACGTGACTTGATTCATGGTTGTCGCCGCGACCAATTGCGGTGATCTCTTTGATGCCGAATGGGGTTTAAATGGACCGTGTGCTCCCCACGCAGGCAGCGGCTGCATTAAGATTGTCATCGCAACACGCAGCAATCCTATCTTTTTGCAGAGGCAGTCGATGAAATTGGTTCGGTCGTTTTTGATTTGCGTTGTGATCATGGGATGGGCCGTCGGCGGGCCGAGTTCGGCGGTTGACGCGGCGGATCAACCGCTAAACGTACTGTTCATTGCGATTGATGATTTGCGTCCGGAACTTGGCTGTTACGGCATCACGGAAGCACAATCGCCTAGCTTGGATGCGTTTGCCGAGACCGCGGTACGGTTCAACAATCACTTTGTCCAAGTGCCAACGTGTGGGGCATCGCGGTATTCGCTGCTGACCGGACGTAGTCCGCTTCGTTCGGGCGTCACGTCCAGCAATTCCGCCCTCTATCAAGGCGAGGCCAAACTGAGCGATGTCTCGCAGCCGGGGGCGCAATCGATGCCTGAGTTGTTTCGCCGCAGTGGATATCAAACCGTCTGCATCGGCAAAATCTCACATACGGCCGACGGCCGCGTGTACGAATACAACGGCAAAGGCGACGGTCGTGACGAAGTCCCAATGGCGTGGGACAAGTTGGCGACACCGTTGGGAGCGTGGAAGCGAGGTTGGGGCGTGTTCTTTGCCTATCCCAACGGAGTCCATCGCGAAGACGGTCAGGGACACCAGGATTTGATGGACTTTACGGCGACCCAGGACACGGATCTTCCTGATGGGTTGATGGCCCAATCGGCAATCGAGTTTCTACAGAAACAACGTGACGCCGACGCTCCCTTTTTTCTCGGGCTCGGTTTTTTTAAACCGCATTTGCCATTGGTTGCACCGAAGCAAGACTGGGATGCGTTTGAAAACAGCGAGATTGAAATTGCCAAAGACCAACGAAAACCCGAAACGGCGTATTGGCATCGCAGTGGTGAGTTCTACAGATACGATGCCCCTTTTGGAAAACAGCATCCTTTGTCAAAGGCCGCTCAACGCGACGCGCGTCGCGGCTACCTGGCGTGTGTTCGCTATGTCGATCGCCAAGTAGGCAAGGTGCTCGATGCACTTCAACAAAACGGGTTGGCCGACAACACCGTCGTGGTCGTGTGGGGTGACCATGGTTGGCATTTAGGGGACCAGCAGATCTGGGGCAAACATTCGCCGCTGGAACGCGCACTGCGCAGCGTGTTGATGATACGGGTTCCCGCTGTTTCAAAACCAGGTTTGGTTTCGGACGCCCTGGTCGAGACTCTCGACGTGTATCCGACGCTAATCGATGTTTGTAATCCCAGTTTCCAGCAAACGCATCAGCCGTTGGATGGGAAGAGTTTGACCTCGGTCATTCGTGGCGACACCGACTCGGTGCGTGAAGCATCACTCAGTTATTGGAAGAACGCGGTATCGGTGCGGACGTTAGAGCATCGTCTGATTGCCAAACAGGTGGGAGGCGAGTTTCGATCGATCGAGCTGTATCCGACCGACCGCGACGTGTTGGGGCCAAATTTGGCAGATGACCAACCCGCCAAAGTCAAAGAAATGTTAAAACTGTTTGAGCATTCATCCAAAAAGATGTGAACGCAGGACGGCGCAAACCTTATAAGCCGATGCGTTCTGGGCTCAGTCGGATGGAAGCGGCATCGATTGTCGGCTAAGATTGATGCGTTGGTCTCCAACAGATCGATACGCCGATCGATACGCGATGCATTTTCGTCGTAAGCGAGCGGGAGAGCCCAAGCGGCAAATCTCGGTCGTTTTGGGTTATTGTTCAAGCAAGCATTTGTCTAATCAAGATTGTTTCAATCGCAAAGGATGTCATGACGCGGGAAGCCTACGATACCTCTCGTCGTCTACGGGAAAACATCGAACAGGTCGTGTTCGGTAAATCCGAAGTGGTGCAAATGTTGGTGGTCGCATTGTTGGCCGGCGAACATATTCTGCTCGAAGACGTTCCGGGTGTCGGCAAGACATTGGCGGCAAAGGCGCTGGCACATTCGATCGACGGCAAATTCAATCGACTGCAATTCACTCCGGATTTGTTGCCCAGCGACATCACCGGCAGCATGGTTTATCGCAGTGACCGGCGTGAATTTGAATTTCACCCCGGGCCCATTTTCGCTAACGTTGTGTTGGCGGACGAAATCAATCGCGCCCCGCCGCGGACCCAATCGGCGCTGCTCGAAGCGATGAGCGAAGGTAGCGTTTCGATTGATGGGGTGACGCATCCCTTGCCGCAGCCGTTCATCGTCGTGGCCACGCAAAACCCGTTCGAATTCGAAGGCACCTACGCGTTGCCGGAAAGCCAGCTCGACCGCTTTCTGCTGCGAACCTCCATCGGCTATGCCCCACGCCGCTGGGAACGCGAAGTCCTGGTCACGCATCGCAGCGGCGAACCGGTAAACCAATTGCCAGCGGTGGCATCGTTGCAGGCGATTCGCGATGCTCAGGCCGAAGTCCGCGAAGTGGTCTTTGAAGAGTCGCTTGTCAATTATTTGTTGGACATCGTCGAAGCCACTCGGTCGCATTCCGAATTTGAGTACGGCGTCAGCACTCGAGGAGCGCTTAGTTTTTATCGTGGATGCCAAGCTCGGGCGCTGTCGGAATTGCGTGACTTTGTTACTCCCGATGATATCAAAGCGCTCGCGGTCGCGACCCTGTCGCACCGAGTGGTTCACGACAGCGTGTTCCAGGGGCCGACTCGGCATTTGGTCGAAGAGCAAATTGCGGCGATCTTGGAACAGGTCGAGGTGCCCGTCTAGTGTCCCGGCGGTGGGCGTAAACATTTTGATGGTTCCAACTCGGTTTTCTTCATGCAGCTTCGCAACGAATCACTGAATTCACCGTACTACACTCGCAAAGTACGGCTGACGCGATTGGGACTGCATTTTTTGTTCGTCAGTACGTTTGCGATGCTCGGCGGTGCGCTTCGCGGATTCAATCTGCTGCTGGTGGTCGCAGGGCTGTTGGTGGGGGCCTTGTTCATCCAATGGCGTTGGTCACGTGGGGCCGTGATGGCTCTTTCGCTTCGCCGACGATTGCCCTCCGAAGCGTATGTGGGTAAACCTTTCGCTCTCGATTTTGAGGTCACCAACCATAGTCGCTGGATGACATTGTGGTTGTTGCGTGTCGAGGACTGTGTCGAATCGCATTCATTTTCGTCGGGGCAACAAGCCGACGGCGACAACCGGATTGTGACGATTCGGCAAATTGGCCCAGGCCGCAGTGAATCAAGAACCACGTATGGGGTGCCGCAAAATCGTGGCACGCTGACTTTGGGACCGCTGCGTGTGGTCAGCTCGTTTCCACTGGATTTGTTAACCGCTCGCGTCGTCAATACCGAACCGGCGACCTTGGATGTCTATCCCAAATTGTTGACGCTCAATCGAGGGTGGCAGCGGGTCGTGTCGGGGCGAAACGACGGCGTCTCGGGTTCGACCGATCGGACGGGGCCCAACGAGGGCGAATTTTATGGGCTGCGACCTTACCGCGACGGTGACACGCTGCGCAAGATTCACTGGCGGACCTCTGCACGATTGGATCATCCCGTCGTTGCCCAGTACGAGCAATCACGTCGCTACGAGTTGTGTTTGATGGTCGACGCGTTTTTGGAATCGTCGTCCGCTGCGAACGACTTGGTCGAACAGGCGATTAGTGCCACTGCGACGATCGCGTTGCAGTTGGCTGGCAACAACGCGAGTCGCATTGTGGTCGCCGCCGCAGGGGACGAAGCGATGGCGACCTTGGCCAGCGGTTCGCCCGATAACAAACGCAAGGTGTTGTCGCTGTTGTCGCGAGTTCAATTGAGTCGATCGCCCGATTTGTTGGGAGCGTTTGAAATGTCCGCCTCGCTCAGCGGTCGTGCTCAAGATGTGGTGATGCTAAGCCCACGCTCGATGCCGTTGGCGATCCAGGGGGTGGACCCAAAACTACGCAAACGCTTGGATGATTCGCTGCGGCGGGGCCGGTTGCGGTGGCTGGACTTGTCGTCGCCGGCGGGAAGCCATTGGTTCGAAATCGCGGAGTGAGCCGCTTCGTTTACGAAACACACCGTAAAACTTGCTAGACAGTACAATGATGGGAAACCATCGCTTCGATCGGCGAGCGAATATTGAGTTGGGCGAAGATTTATGACATCGGTAATATCTGCGATTACAAAAGAGAGTGAGACGGAGGTCGATGGCCGCGTGAAGCTGTGTTTTGCGATCCTTTCCTGTTTGGGGGGGATGACGCTTGCAGGGGATCCCGATTCGCAAACGTTTGCCTTTATCGCAATTTTCTTTGCAATCTTTGGCTATGTGTTCGTCGATTGGTTGGCCTTTTTTTCGCTTCCGTCGCTGATTGCTTACCTCGCGATGGTTGCCGCGGCGATCTATTGCGTGGCCGATTTCGTCGTCTACGATCCCATGGCGCGGACGCGTTTTTCGTTCGATTTGTATCAAGCCGGAGATCGGCATCTTGTCGCGGTATCGCAGTTGTTGGTTTTGGTTCAAGCAATCTTGATGTTGCAAGTCAAAACGCGGCGGGTATGCGAGCAGTTGTGTGTGTTTTGTTTGCTTGAATTGATTGTGGCTGCGGTCTTTAACAATGCAATTACGTTTGGTTTGTTGTTGGTGCCGATTGGGTTTGTTGCCGCTTACGGATTGGCGCTGCTCTCGGGCGTTTCACCGCTGGATTCCATCTCGTTAGGGGGAGGCTCTGGTGCTGTGGGCCCTGGGGGGAGCGACACGCTGCCGTACGACAATCTGGGATTGCGGCACCTCGCTCATGCGGCACCCTCTAATGCCAAGAGCATGTATCGCACGATTCTGGTGCTTGTCGTTCCCGCCGTGCTGATCGTCGGAGCGACCTTCTTTTACGCGATTCCACGGACAACCGAATCAGCCAAGATGGGGCATAATGGCCGCACCTTGGTCGGATTTAACGAGACGGTGCGGTTGAAGCAGTTTGGCCAGATGCTAAAGAGCAATGAAATCGCGCTGCGGGTATGGATGACCGAGCGAGCCACAGGCAAACCGTATCATGCGATCGGCGGGTTGTATTTGCGAGGCCGTACGCTCGAGCGTTACCATACGCACGATGACGACGGCGAGTTGATTGCCGATTGGTCGACATTGCCAGGTGGGGTGATCAGCAACTCGCAACTGTTGCCGATCGAATCTTTTCCAGAGCGAAGTAGTGACCGCAATTTTTATGATGCAGTCAACGTCCAGATTGATTGCAAATCGATGTATAGCGATTCGTTGTTTGCCATAGCCCCCTATTACCGCATTGATACGAAGAAAGAGGTGGTGCATCAGGTCGAGCGTTGGACGCTACGGCGTCGTGAGGCGAGTGAGTGGAACCGTCCTCCGATTCAATATTCGTTTGGCACCAATTCGCTTCGAGACGGGGTGCAATCGGAATTGATCGCTCGTTTTGCGCCAGGCGAAGTCGCGTTGGTATCGAAGATCGCCGAAGTTCGCAACAACGGGCCTGCGATTCGTCCGAATGAGAAAAAGAACAATCCGGAGCGTGAATTTCGCCAAGACTACCGCCGCGAACTGCTGCGGTTTAACGCGCGACGAATGCCAACGATCAAGTTGATGGCCGATGCGCTCGCTAGCAGTATCCCTGAGAAAGAGCGGGGGCCGATGGCGTTGGCGAGGCTTTACGAAGAATTTCTGCATTCGCGTGGCGGGTTCCAGTACACCTTAAATCTGGATGCGGTGAAATCTTACAACGTTGATCCAATCGAAAAATTTGTCGCCAAAGATCGTCGAGGTCATTGCCAATATTTTGCTTCGGCACTCGCGATGATGCTGCGTAGCCAAGGCATTCCCGCTCGCTTGGTTGTCGGTTACCGGACCGACGACCTGAACGAGCTCGGACACTATTACGTGGCCCGTCAATCGCATGCCCACGCTTGGGTGGAAGCCTTGATCGACGAGCAAGATCTTGTTCACGTGGTCTATGGACAACCCAAGGCAACTCAATATTGGATGCGTTTAGATCCCACCCCGGGCGGAACGAATTCCGAGGGGAACACCCAAGGCGTTGGCAGCGTCATCGATTTGGCTCAGACGCTGTGGAAAGGATACGTCGTCGACGTGAACCCAAGTGACAATACGAATTCGAGCGGCGGATCGTCGGCGATCACCCCGATTGCTCAATCGAGAACGTTGTTGGCGACATGGCTGAAAAACATCATGGACCAAGTCCAAGCAGGACAGCTTGGGGGTGGGGCGCTTTCAGCGCATCGCGATTTTTCGTGGATTGCCGCGGTATTCGGAGTGATCGTTACGTTGGGAGTATTCGGATCGATCCGTATTTTTTCTGAATTGCTGCAGCGGGCAAAAACGGTTTCGACGCCTCTGCGGACGCGGCCGACGGTCCCGTTTTATGCCGAGACGCTTGATTGTTTGACGCGTTGTGGTATCCATCGAGAAAACGCTCAAACACCTGCGGAATTTGCAGTGATTGCCGAAAACGAGTTGAATTCGCCGGAGCGCCGAGCCGATTTCTCAGCGACTTCGCTGACGCGTTCACCGCTGCGTATCTTGACGGATGCATTCTATCGACTACGTTTCGGGCCAAACACGGCAAGAGTCCCCGGTGATGCTGATGTCGATCCGCAAACGATCCAGCACGCGTTGGACGAACTGAAGCTGCAAGTGCAGGCTCGGTTGTCGAATCCTACCGTTGGCAAACCTGCCCCACCCCATTGGACCGAAACGAAAGTGAACGCATCGTGATCGTAGCCATCGATGGCCCAGCTGGAGCTGGAAAAAGTAGTATTGCCCGTCAAGTTGCCCAGGAATTGAAGTTCGATTTTCTCGATACGGGGGCGCTTTATCGAGCGGTGACGCTCGCCACGATCCGGGCTCAGGTGGATTTCGACGACACGCCAGCGCTGGTGCAAGTCGCTCGCGAAGTCGATTTGCAGTGGGATGGCGATACCATCTTGCTCAACGGTGACGATGTTTCTAGCGAGATTCGTTCCCCCACTGTCACCGACGCGATCCGTTACTTGGCGGATGAACCGCAAATTCGCCGTCAATTGTCGGCCCAACAGCAGCGTATCGCCGCCGGTCGCGACATCGTCACCGAAGGACGTGACCAGGGCGCCGAAGTGTTCCCCGAGGCGGAGTGCAAATTCTTTTTGACCGCGTCACCCGAGGAGCGAGCGAGACGTCGCGTCGAGCAACTGAAAAGCGAAGGCCGGCATATGTCGTTCGAACAAGTGCTGGCGGCACAAAATAAGCGTGACCTCGAGGACGAATCACGCCCCGTGGGACGTCTGCGAGCCGCCCACGATGCGATCGTGCTAAATACCGACGGGATGACCCCCGAAGAAGTGTTAGCGTGGGTGCTCGATCGCATTCGCGAAAAGATGGAAAAACGCCAAACGCAGTGATCCCAACGCCATCTACTTCGGACGCACTCTCGGCGTTTCGCTAGGATTGGCACATCCCGCTGCGTGAAACTTTGTTTCACAGCATTTCTATTGACTTTGAAATGCGGGGCACGGTATCAGAGCGTTCATGAACCTTTCCGAAGCGATCACCGTGCGTCGTCCCCAGCGATGGGACAAGCCAATGGATGCGTCGATGAATGACGCCGATGTGGCTTGGTTGCGCTCGCGCGATCCGTTTGCCTCGATGGATCCGAAATCGTTCCCGCGAACCACCCCGCTGGAGGGTATTCTACGGAACGATTGCCGGTTGATTCGTTGCGAAGCGGGTGAGGTCTTGGTCCGCGAAGGTGACTACGGCAACAGCGCTTTCTTGGTGCTTGCCGGCAGCGTTAGCGTGATGGTCGATTCGCTCTCACCCGAACAGCTCGGACGCACCCCCAAAGAAAAACTGAGCTGGCCCGAGGCACTTCGGCGATTCCTGTTCCGCAGTGCGGTGCCCGAAGCACGCGAACCGTCGCAAGTGGTTCCACTGCGAACCAATTCATCTGGAACGATTCGGACGTTGGACAATCGACAAGCGATCTTCTTACAAGATTTTGATCTGGTGATGCGTGATTACGAACACGTTTCACTCGGCCCCGGCGAACTGTTTGGCGAAGTCGCTGCGATGTATCGTTCGCCACGCACAGCGACCGTGATTGCGGAAAACGAAGCCACGCTACTTGAGATACGTTGGCAAGGTTTGCGGATGTTTCGCCGCGACCAAGTCTTTGCCGATACGCTCGACGCGCACTATCGCGAGCAATGGCTGCCGGTTCATTTGCGAGAAATTCCGCTGCTTCGCTATCTTCCCGAAGCCAATTTGCAGCGAGTCGTCGCTGCGACGGGGTTACATTCCTATGGACGGATGGAATGGGACAACGACTACAAACGGCAACGGAAACTGCCGCTGGCGGAACAGATCGGGGCGGAACCAGTGGTGGCCGAAGAAGGGCGTTTGCCAACCGATTTGATTGTCGTTCGCAGTGGCTTTGGGCGGCTGTCGCAGCATTACGGCGCATCGCATCGCACCACCGCGTATCTGGGCAAAGGGCATCTGTTTGGTTTTGAAGAGCTCGCCTACAACTCACTGCGTGGTGAAAATTTGCCTCCCAAAACGCTGCAGCATTCGCTTCGCGCCGTTGGGTTTCTCGACACGCTGTCGATTCCAGCGGAGGTGTTTGCCGAAGCGGTTTTGCCGCATGTACGTCGCAGTGAATTGCCGGACGAAATTGCGAAACTGGTGACACGCCGTGACCAAGCTGCTACGGCTGCCGAGAACGCCGAACGACGAACGCAAGCACGTTTTCCACAATCCAAACGTGACGGAGGCAGCGATTTGCCGATCGTCACGGGGACAGGGTTCCAGCAAACCGAGTTGCTCGAGTTCGTCGTTCAGAATCGGTTGAATAACGGCCAACAAGCGATGGTCATCGATCTGAATCGATGTACCCGATGTGACGATTGTGTCAAAGCATGCGCCAGCGTGAATGATGGCAACCCACGTTTCGCCCGCCAAGGTTTGATTCACGACCGTTTGCAGTTTGTGCAAGCGTGTATGCATTGTGAGGACCCGGTTTGCATGATCGGATGCCCTACCGGGTCGATCGCACGTGATGTGGATACCGGCGTGGTGATGATCCATGAACCGATTTGCATTGGCTGCGGCACTTGTGCCAATGCATGTCCTTATCAAAACATCCAAATGGCAAGTATTCGTGATCGCAGCGGAAAACCGTACTGCGATTCTGCGAGCGGCAAACCGATCACCAAAGCGACAAAATGTGATTTGTGTAGCACGCAGCCCAGTGGACCCGCGTGTGCTTCGGCATGTCCGCATGACGCATTGGTACGAATCAATTTGACCGAGTCGGCACCGCTGTCACAGTGGCTCGATCGCCGGAGTTAGCACGTATGAAACCGATTCACTTTCGCACACGACGACGGCTTTCTGTGCTGGTTACGTTGATCGCTATCGTGATCGTTGTGATGGTCAGTCGTTGGCAACAGGACCGGCTTGGGCACGCCAGCTACTTTACGGGATTTACGCTGTTGGCGATACTTTGTCTGTTGATGCTGTTAGGTGTCCGCCGGCGATTGCCTGTACTGCCGCTAGGCAACGTGAGCACGTGGACTCAGATCCATCTGTATAGCGGAATTTTTGCTGCGGGGGTGTATGCCGTCCACGTTCCAGCACTCATCGCCGGAGGCCAGTTTGAATGCACATTATCGATTCTGTTTTTGCTAGTGTCAGGAAGTGGTTTTTACGGACTTTACGCAAGTCGTACGGTGCCGCGTCGTTTGACCGCGGTCCCAGGCGAATTCCGTTTCGAACAGATTCCATGGCATCGCAACGAGATCGCGGCGGCCGCAGGTCGGTTGCTCGATGGGGCCAGCGAAGAGGCTGCAATGGCGGTGCTGACGGCGTTTTATCGCAAGGTGCTGAATCCCTTTTTTGCTTCCTCGCCAACGTTTGCTTATGTGATGATTCCGACCGGGCACCGGCGACGTCGATTGTTGTCGGGTTTGCAAGAGCTGGATCGTTACTTGGAACAGGAATCACGATCAACCGCCGGTCAATTCGCCGCGCTCGTTCGCAAACGCGATGATTTGGATTATCAGTACGCATTACAATTCCGTTTGCGTTTGTGGGTCGTGGTGCACAGCGTGCTTTCGTTGCTGTTATTTGGCGGTGCAATCATTCATGCCGCGGTGGCGTTGCGGTTTACGATGTAACCGAACGTTGCACCCCGTTTCCCACGTTGGGTGTTGATGTGATTGATCAACCCTGTTCGCCCGACGATTCACCCCGCCCACGACGTTCCCCACGATGCCTCGCGAAAACGTTCACCTGCCGCCGCCACCCGCAATCGACCGTCCAGGGGATCGATGGGTTTGTGGCGTTCATTCATCGGGAAAAAAATGTGCTGCGGGACCTACGGGACTGGGGACGTGCCCGTTATCTGAACCGTGTTGTCCACGCCGCACGTGGCTGGGACGTCGCAAGGCGATTGGGTTAGTGGTGATGGGGATCGCCGTTGCGGCGTTGTTTCTGTACAGCCGCCAAGGCTACGTGTCGCAGTTTTTTAAACCAGGCGAATTGACGACGCCCCATGCTCAGATCTTGGCTGGTACGCTGAACGAAAAACGCTGCGCCGCCTGCCATACCGAAGCGTCGATGTCGCCACAATCGTGGTTCGGACGCGGCGGTGTCGGACACGATCATGTTTCGCAAACCGATCGCTGTTTGGATTGCCATCACAGCACGATTGATCGTCAATCGGCACGCTTGGCTCACAATTTGCCCAGCGAAGCACGGCAACAAATTCGATCGCTTTCGCTGCAATCGGCTTCACAGACCCATTCCAGTCTGGTTCGTCATTCCGTCGCGACCCCCGGCGTGGATCCAGAACATGTGCAGTGTGCCGCGTGTCATCGCGAGCATCGTGGCGCCGATGCGAATCTGATGATCATGACTGACGCCCAGTGCCAAACGTGTCACAGTCGCCAAATAGGCAGTTTTGCCGACTCGCATCCGCAATGGAATGATTGGCCGTACGGACGAGGCGGCAGGATTGCATTTAACCATTCCACGCATGCAATGAAGCACTTTCCGGCGACCCGCAATGGGGATGCCGCGACCGAGTTTCGTTGTTTGGATTGTCACGTCAAAGACGAGAATCACGAGTTAAGCCGTGTGGTGCGATACGAGTTCGCGTGCCAATCGTGTCATGACGATGCGTTGCGTTTGGAATCGGATCATGGAATCGAGCTGTTTGCGCTGCCCACGATTCCCGAACCGCAAACGCATGAAATGGAATCATGGCCGGTTGCCGCGACGGGGTTCTATGATGGCACCATCGCTCCGTTGTCGGAGCTGTTTCTGCGTCACGATCCCGAGGTCGCCGCGGCGCTACGTAAGATCGAATCGCGAGACTTTAGCCGCGTTGACGCCGAGTCGCGTGACCAGCCGGCTGCGGCCACCACGATTGCTGCGGCACATCGTCGTTTGCTTGCCGATGTGGCTCGTGAGGGACAGGCTGCGATGATTGAGCGTGCCGAGGCCTCTGCGGTCTCGTCCACGGCACTGACAAACGTGATCCGCTCGATCCCACCGCAAATGTTGTCCGATACCTTTCGCATGTGGTTTTTAAACCGCGTGGACTCGCTGGCAAATTCGGTTCCCCGTCAGCGAACAAAGCAGGTGTTCCGGACGGTCGCCGCCGCACAAAACCAACGCCCTCAGGGCGATCGGTTAGCCGGCACCCCAGTGTCCTCACGCGACGACGATCTGTTACTTGCAGACGAATCAGAGGGCGACGACTTGCTGCTCGGAGGTGACGACTTGTTGGAAGACGACTTGCTCGGTGGGGATTTGCTCGGTGGGGGTGATGATAACTTGCTTGTTGAGGACCCTCTGGCCGAGGATCCTTTAGCGGTCGACGCGGATACACCCAGTGGAGTTTCTCGGGAGGGTGGTGGTCGTTTTGATCCCGATCGGATGTTGATCGCGGGCGGGTGGTACCGCGACGAGTTAAAGATGGCGATTGTGTACCGCGGCAGCGGGCATGCGGATCCCGTGGTGCGTTCGGCCATCGAATCGCTGGCGACGCTACCTGCAAACGATCCGATTCGCCAACGCATGCTTGCCAATCGCACGGTGGCCGCATGTATCGGCTGTCATCCGGCAGCCTCGGACGGCGTCGGGAATTGGACCAGTCCGCCGCTGGTCGGCCAGGGGCGGACGTTTACCAAGTTCTCGCACCGACCGCACATGAACATTGCCGGTTTGACCGACTGTGTGCACTGTCACCGCGTGGGGCAGGATGACCACGATTTCGAACCGCTCAAGCTCGAGTCCTGTGCAACGTGTCATACCAGCCACGGCGCAGGCGAATCGTGCACGAAATGCCACCGCTACCACGTCGATTCGTTTTGACCATTGTGGAATTGGCTTCTAGCCTGTCATCAAGAGCAATCTTCTTCGGTAACCAAAGTCGCGAAGACTTTCGTCTGTGATCGCGCAGACCGGATCAAGCCGCGGTAGCGGCGTCGATACGGCATGTGACGCACGTGATGTTGGATTCGTTGCCGGAAATCCGCTCCGCTTCGTTCCTGGAGCACAGTTCATCCCGCGCAAGTTCGAATGCGATCCATCACAGGCGGGCAGCCTGTGCTACGCGGGGTAAAACTCGTTGATCGGACCCCCTTGGTCGGCGATATCGGTTTCCGCCAAGAATAATTGGCCTGCATTAGGGCACTTTGCCTTGGCTTCGGGGGCCATGTTCTCGACTGCGGTCGTGATCACCAATTGGATCTTGCCATCGTGACGCACCAATGCGGGACACGTGTTTTGGGGCGACCCCAGGGTTTGCCACTCACACACAAGGTCACCCGAGGCGAGGTCATACATGCGAGTTGCTCCGAAATCGGCAACGTCCGGTAAGAACATCGATACGATCACGTGTTTGCCATCAGGTGTCAGAATCGCTCCGTCAGGCACCGCCGGATCGTCGGTCAAGTCGATGACAACGGTCGGCTCGCCGAGCGTTGCTGCATCAATGTCCAAGGTATAGCGAACGATTTGGCGAGTCGGTGAATCGATGTCATATAGATGGAGTGTGCCGTTGTCGCTTTTGACAATCGATTTTCCGTTACTGCAGATTTGGTCGTCTCGTAACCGAATCAATTTCGAATCGCGGCCTCGATACAAATACAAGCCTGCCTTTTTGGTGGCGAATTCGAGGTCTTTGGTTCCAAACACCAAGTTGTTTTCATAAAAAGTGCCGTCATTGATGATCGTGTTGGTCACGTCACCATCGATCCCCTCTTGAAACGCTTCGAATGTGCCGGTCGCGGTGTCAAAGAAACCGAGCGAGCGCTCGCAACCGACCAGGAATCGGTTCGCGGTCGTACAGGGAAACGCGAACCCCGGTCGTCCCGGTAAATCAAACGATTGGTTGGTTTGCGTCGCCAGATCGTACAGATTCAGCGATCCCTGTGTCGCATCGGCACCGTGTTGAATTCCGACCCACGAGAATTGACTGTCGCGCAGCGCGAATGGACCTTCGGGCAAAAATCGCAATGCATCGGTCGTCGGAACGCTCAGTGCGGTAGCTTGGCGAGTTTCAGGCATGATGGATGACTTGGGGTTTGCGGTGGATGATGGATTCAGCGCGGATCGTTCCATGATCCGGTTGATCGCATAGTGTGCCATTTTCTTGCTGGCGAAGAAACCAGGCCGATTCGCGAGAATGGTGACATACTCTATGATGCCCAAGTAGAAGACACCCATATTGCATTTCATCCTGTTGCGAACCGCGGCACGGATTCGGTATCGATTCGAGGAAGACATGACGATGTCATTGAGCATCATGCGGCGATTTACGTTCTGCGCCGGCCACCGCTTGGTCGGCCATGAAGGCAAATGCCAAAACCTGCATGGACACAACTATGTGGTCGAAATCTATGTCACTGGTCACGAGCAGGATTCGGTCGGCCGTATCCTCGATTTCAAACTGCTCAAAGAACGATGCAAAGGTTGGTTGGACGAAAATTGGGACCATTCGTTTATTCTGTGGGACCAAGACGAGAATGGGCTCGCTGCGATCCGCTCGTCGGTGCCGCATCGCATTTATGAGCTGGCGTCCAACCCGACTGCCGAAAACATGGCGCTGCACCTATTGAACGAGGTCTGCCCCAAAATCTTGGCGGGGACTGGCGCCTCGGCCTTCAAAGTACGCTTGTGGGAAAGTGAAGAAACGTGTGCTGAAGTGGAATTGGAATCCTAGCAAAAAAAAATACGGCTAATCCCGCCAAGTGGACTCTTGGGAATTAGCCGTTGAATCAACAGATCTCGTCGTGCAGCAGTCGGATCGTCAGAACGCGTTGACGTTGGTGGTCACCCCTTTGCGAGTACTCACCGTCTTCGGCGAAAAATCACCTGCATCAGGTACGTCCCCCTGGTTCTTCAACGCGCTGAAGACCGTGTGATTACCATCTTTCAAATTCTTGAATTCCGTCGACTCACCAGGATTCAAAATGCGTCCGCCTAGTTTTACAAAATTGTCGGGGGTTGCATTTTTTAGAGCGTTGCTTGGGTCAACCGTCACGTAGGCGATCTGACCGCTGCCGTTATGGATGCGGATTTTTCCGAGCTCTTTGCTTCCACCGCCACCAGCGGTTGCAACCGACGGGACAGCGAAAGCGATCAACGCAGCAAGGCATAGCTTATACATTTGTGAACTCTTTGTTGTTGTGTGAACCATGGATAGAAACTAGCAATAAACACGATGTGGGGCACCAAGGTTGCGTTGTGAAATTGTTTGCCAAACTTGGATGACTAGCGTTGTGGCTAGCGGTGTCAAAATCAGCGTTAACGAGCTTGGGTAGTGACTTACAAAATTCACGCGGCATCATTGGCGGTATAGAATTCAGGCCGGTGCATACTCCTTTCAAAAACGGTCGGGGGTGAGGAGGGGGAAAGATCGGTTGGGAAGGGGGGAGGTAAAGGGCAGCAGCGTGTCTCAATGCCCAAACACTTCATTGACAGGTTCGTGTCCGTAGCGAGAGCACAAGGCGCCGATCAAATTTGCATCGGTTGACTCGGTCAAAAATTTGACAGCGCCGTCGGAAAACGCGACCTGCGCTCCACCCGGGTGAAAGCTATAGATCTCGCCGCTGTTGTCGATATTGATGCCACCGTTGTCGTGCGAGATTGTGTTGCGGCCATCTGCCCACAAGCCGTACGCCTCGGGAAGCCGGTCGACGACTTCAGCTAAGAAGATCGTGTAACTTGTGCCGTCGATAATTTCGGGTAACGAAACGGGATTCAAACGCTTGGGCGTCGAGGAGATCAAAACGCCGTTGTTCAAGTCGACGCCGGGCTGAGCTCGCTCGGACGCCAGCGCACTGCCCATCACTGCGGCGTAATCGGTATCGCCTGGGGAGTCGACGACCGACGAGGGGCAGCGAAAGGTGGGAATGATCGTGGCGGCAAGTTCCGCATTCCGCGGATACGCATCCCAGACAAGCTTGCGATCGTACGACGCGGCAATCGCCGCTTGTTCGATGTGGGGCAAAATCGCCGAACACCAGGACTGATTGCGTAGCTGCAAACGATCATTTCCAAGTGGCAGCGAATTGAAAGTTGCATGGAATTGGTGCAACCCAAGCGCCTGTTGGTGCAAATGATTCGCGCACTGGGTTCGCCTGGCCGCCTCGCGTGCTGCTTGAACACCGGACATGCTGAGCGATAAGAGAACACCGATGATGCTGATCACGACCAGCAGTTCGACCAGGGTGAATCCAGCCCGGAAACGCGTCGCAACGACGCAGTATCCGCTTGAATTGCCCCGCGTTTTTGACGACAAAGAGTTGGACGTTCTGGGTGTCATGCTTGTTAGACGCGATCCGCGTCTCTCCGTGCGTTGTCCCCGATCGATCCCCCGCTAACGTATTGGTGGGGGTGACGCTCTACCTCTGTAAGTTGTATCGTGGGTGTTCGGTCTGACAAGTCAACAATCGAACAAATTTCTATTGTTCGAAGCAAACGGCCCAAGGATTTGCGGTTCTGATCAAGTGGGGGAATCCGCAAAGGGAGGCGCATGGTTTGCTGCGAACATTTGCTAGTAAACCAGGGCGTTTGAACCGGGGCGGGGTAACGCAAACACCGTGTTCGACGCACTCAAACCGCGTATTACCCACTGCACGGGATCAACGCGTGCTGGTCTCTCTCGACAGCGCGAGAGAGGAGCGAAATGGTGATTTCACTGCTCCTTTTTTGTAGTGATTCGCATTCGTTTCGCAAAACCGTACAATGCAGGTTCAAAATTCACCGCCGAGCTCGATAGGATCGAATGACTTCTCACGCCCCCAAAACGAGTCTTGAGTTTCGTGGTTCGCCACTGATTATTGGCGAAGTGCTGCTCGATCATTTCCCCGACGGACGCAGTATTCTTGGCGGGGCTCCCTTTAATGTGGCATGGAATCTGCAGGGGTTGGGCCGCAAACCGACATTTGTTTCGTCGGTGGGCGATGATCCTGAGGGACAACAAATCCGCGAGCGGATGGCACAGTGGGGAATGAAATTGGATGGATTGTAGACCAACCCGCAACATCAAACCGGAGCAGTGCAGGTCACGCTCGAAAATGGCCAGCCTTCATACGACATTGTTTACCCACGCGCCTAC
>NZ_JBFHFD010000089.1:0-18559 GCF_041583735.1 Novipirellula sp. | reverse complement strand
GACTCGGTAGGTCGCGTTGAGTTGCAAACGCTTGCGTGCAACGTTGCCAGCCACAAAAACGAAGCCAGTGTAGGCCAAGATTGTCAGGTACTTGAGCGTCAGCGTCCAATCAGGCCACGCCTTGGTGACCAGCATCAAGGAGGAACCGAAGACGATCGCGGCGCCCATGACGAGCATCCACTTGATGTTCTTTTCTTGAAAGAAGCGGTTAAAGAAATTTTCCAGGAACGATGGTTGGCTGCGTGCTTCGCGAGCCAGTATCACCGGTTCATTTTGGAACGCATCCCCACCGCCGGACGCGGGAAACGAGGAATCGATCGTGTGAAAGTTTGCTTCTGACATGGCCTGAGTCCGCCCAAGTGAAGGAAGGAAAATCGTTGTGCTCTCTCCTCCTTAAACAAACCCCATGCCACACCGCTGGGAAAAGTCGCATCCTGTTTGCAGGAAAGAACTTAGACAGAATCGCTGTTGGCGAGATGCATGAAAGTGCAGTCGATCGACTGCAGTTAGATCGCAGTCAGATGACTGCGTTTGGGATTCTTAGGTGATCTTTGCGGCGGGTATGCTGGTTAGATGCTACCGCCGCTACGCGATGAAGTTTTAATAGCCGCGGCCAGCGGCGGCAGCACTTAGCTGCGGGCGTGAGCCCGCAGTGTTAATGCGAAACAAATGAGGGGAGCCGCGGAGCGGCGGCAGCAGTCCTAGGGGAGGTGTTTGATGGGCAGTTACACGCAATTGACGTATCCCATTGTCTACGCGACCAAGTACCGTACCCGCTCGATCGTCACCGAGATTCGCGAGCGACTGTACGAATACATTCGTGGCACGCTTCGCGGTAAAAATGGACGTTTAGTCCAAATCGGTGGCGTTGCCGACCATGTTCATCTTCTCGCGCAACTATCGCCATCGTTGGCGGTATCCGGCGTGATTCGCGACGTCAAAGCCAATTCGTCGCGTTGGATGAATGAGCAGCCCGAAGTTAAACGCACTTTTGAATGGCAGAAAGGTTATGGAGCCTTCACGGTTAGTTATTCGCGTATTCCGAAGGTGCGAGCCTATATTCAAAACCAAGAAGAGCATCACCGGAAAATCACGTTTCAGGAAGAGTATGTCGACTTTCTGAAACGGCACGATATTCAGTTCCGAACGGAGCATTTGTTCGAAGATGAGCACCATGGCTAAGTGCTGCCGCCGCTTTCGCGGCTCTCGGTTTCGTTGTCACCGTAAACCATGGGCTGACGCCCATGGCTAAGTGCTACCATCGCTACGCGATTAAGTTTAGATAGCCGCGGCCAGCGGCGGCAGCACTTAGCTGCAGGCGTGAGCCCGCAACATCAATACGCCACAATACACAAAGCCGCGAAGCGGCGGCAGCAATCCGAAAGATGATCGACGGTTACTTTTTTGCGTTCCCCAATTGCTCAAGCACTCTCGCGTCGATGTGATCATCGATGAATCGAATGGATCCATCCCCCATCAACATGTTGGCACCCGAGAGATGGGTACTTCCATAACCAACTTGGCCTCGCTCTGAATTTTCCCAGTTTTTTCGAATGCCAAGTTGGAAGGATCGGACATTGTCGGGGTCGGCCCACGGAACAAACGCTGCATTCACTTCGCCCAAAAAGATTGTTTCCCCCAGGCTGTCAAAATCTTTGAAATGATGCAGCGTTGTCACTGCAAAGACTTCGGGGTTGGCGGCGTTGTGAGCTAACCCAAAACCATCGGGGGACCAAATTGGGTTCCCTTGAGAGGGACAGATGGCATCAGGCATCACGGTACGAAACGCGTCTGCATTGTTAGACGAATTCCATGGTAGAGACGGGTCGATCTCCGGAATTTCATAAATTGCATACGCCCTGATGTGATAGAGCCAATTCTGTCGTTCGTCAGGCTCTACCCTGTTTGGCCGATAAGCCGACAATTCACTATCGCGGGGCGTTTGCGTTTTGCTAATAAAGATCGGTTCGGGGGATGTGACGAGCCAGCCGATTTGATGCGTGATGGCTGTCGTTGCGATGCCAACGATGAATAACAGCATGCACAAAATCACAATCGCGATACTCGATTTCAGACGCCATTGAATCAATGCGTGAGCAGGTCGTTTGGCGTTGGCCTGGGAAATGCCCCAAGAAAGCAAGTAGTGGGTACACGCAACCGAAACGGCAAAGCTCACTGCAAAAACAGCTACACCACCGCTATGAAATTGAACTTGCGGCACGACTCGTCCAATAAAGAAAAGCCAACCAGTCAATAGCGAGTTCAGAATGTCCGTTGGTACCAGCAGGAGACTGGCCAACACAACCACAGCGACTGCCCCGGCCAACCAGGCTGCACTGTTTCGATTCCAGTTCATGACCCGTCGTCCAACGTGTAGGTAATGCCATTTTTCTCCCATGCTCCGGGAGTCAGCAATTCACGTGCACCAGAGACCATGGTTAATACCAGAACAAACAAAGACCCCCATAACAGGACCACCGCAACGGCTTTGCCCCACGTCAATGGTGGCAACCAACCCGAGTCCTTTGCAATGGAATTCCAAAGCAATCGAATCACAAAGGTCGTGACAAGAAGTCCCACGAGAAAGAACGAGATGGCTTGGATTCGCTGCTCGGCTGTACCCGATAACCGCAGGATTGTGTCGATATCCTCAGGTAAAACACTCGGCATTCCAGCAACGACGGTCGATGCACAACCGATCGTCCAGCCCAACATCAACACGATTCGTCTGGATACACGCATGATCGTTGACGGAACGTTCGAGAATAACGGGTCAGCCGAAACTCTTTGCGAGTTTCGTTAAATAAAACCGTGACCATCATATGCAATACAGGTAAACCGATGGTCAAATGACGCAATGCAACGCCGTGCTACATCACGTGTTTACGCTTTTTGCACCTTGGTGCGTTGGCCTGTTTTGATGCTTGCGTAAATCGCTTCGATCGCCAACAAATCTCGCAGCCCTTCTTCGCCCGGCACCTTGCTTTGGCGATCTTCGAGGATGCACTGTGCGAACGCGTCCATCTCGGCCGCGAACTGGTCAATTTGGTCAAACTGGATCGGACCATCTTTGCTTTGACCCTTGATCCCTTTGTAGCTGTAGGCTGGATCGAGTCCTAACCAACCTGATTCGCCGTAAGCGTTGAAGCGATTGATGCCGTTAAATGCGTACGATGTGCTGCAGTAACAATTCACGCCGCTGGGCATGGTCATCGTCCATGTGATCGTTTCGTCGACCTCGGCAAATTTTTTGGGATCCATTTTGGTTTCTTGTGCCGTCACCGCGACCGGTTCTTCGCCGGTTAAAAAGCGGCACGCTTGCAGTGCATAAATCCCCACGTCCATCAACGCGCCCCCGCCGGCCAAATCCGCTTTTAATCGCCACTGGTTGGGATCACCAATCTTGAATCCAAATCCCGCTTCGATCGCGTGTAGCGGTCCGTACTTTCCGGATTGAACGGTGTCACGACAGTACAAGTGATGGGGCTCGAATTGACAGCGATAGCCGACCGCAAGTTTTCGATCGTTTTTCTTGCATGCCTCGATCATTGCTCGGCAATCTTCGCTGCTGTTGGCCATCGGTTTTTCACACAGCACGTGCTTGCCCGCGTTCGCACCTCGCACCGTGAACTCTTTGTGCATGCCGTTAGGCAACACGATGTAAACAACATCGATGTCTTTGTTGGCCGCGATCTTGTCAAAGTTTTCGTAGTTGTAAATGTTCTCGGACTTGATCGAGTACTTGTCGGCCCAGATTTTTTCTTTCTCCGGTGTGCCTGTGACGATCCCCGCAAGTTTCGCGTGCTTAGTCTTCTGCAGCGCCGGAGCAATTTGGTTGGTGCTCAAACTGCCCAGTCCGACCAAAGCAAAATTGACGGTCGTTTTTTCGTCGGCGGCATGCGTCTTTGCTTGGGTGAGCAGCGTCGACGCGGTGAGTGCTGCAGTGGATCCGATCATCGTTCTGCGACTGAGTGTCATGGTTCGCCTTCGGTGTCATGGGAAATGAAATGTGCGCAACGCCAGTGATGCAAAACTTGGGTCAGCATGGTTTCGGCAATCCACGTCACGCCGCATCAGCAGTTCCCTCTATTTGAATCGCTCGAATTTCTCGCAACAAGTGTGTTTCGGCTCCATTTGCTTGCGGCGACCCAGCGGCGTGAGGTGCGGTTGCGGTAGGTCGTCCAGTCCATCGACGCGGCTCGAAACACCGCATGGTGTTCGTGCCAGACAATTCGCCGGGCAACTTTGAACAGAATCGTTTCCAAGGATTGAACGCAAAGACGACGCACCTTTGCCCAATTCGTTGATAGATTGCCTTTCTGATTCTGCTGAAATACCACGTGAGCCCGTTCGTCACGCAAGATCCGCCGACAGATCGCTCGCAGCGTGGGCGAATCGGTCGCTCGCATCAAGGCTAAGTAGTACACCTGAGCCAGGATTTCGGCGGTGACCAACACCGAGATCGATGTCCGCAAACCTGCCATATGACGCAAGAAGCGAAAGCATCCGTCGGACCACTGCTTTTGCAATAGCGGAACTGCTTCTTGAGTCAAAAAACGCCCGAGCCATGCTGCATGGCGATTTTCTTCCTGTAAAAATAATGTCAACGCGGCCAAGTAATCTGGGTCGCCGCCGCAGTCGATCCAATTTCGTGCACAACGTTTGATATGACGCCCCTCGCCACTTTCGCCCAACTGAAACGTCTGCACCGAAGTCGCAATCGCAACACGCTCGGCCTCGGTCAGCGTCGGCAAATCGGACCACGGGATCGCGGGTTCGTCCGCCAAGTTACGGATGAAATAACGACTCCACTGCGAGTTGTTCCAGTGAGCTTGGTTCTGAATCGAAACTCGCAAATCCGATGTTGGCTCGGCGTGCGAACCACGTCCGAGCGTCGCAGCGGCGTCGCGGTCCGCCAAGAAAGACTTGCGCTGCTTGGTACGAATCATTTGGATCATTGGAGGAACTCCCGATATTTCGCTTTGCATCGCAAAGTGAATGGTGAAATAAAAAGAACAGGTCAATGTGAATCGGTGGCGAGTCGTGCCGCGGATTTTTTCCGAGCGTTGGGGTCGTGTTGGGCGCTGATTTGATGCTGGGCATCGGCGAGCACACGTTGCAGTTCCGCTAGATACGCAGCAAAACTTTCGCGGCCCGTGTCGGTCAACAAGCAAGTCGTTTGCGGGCGCCGTGCCGCATCATCACGCACCAAGCGAACGAGGTTCGCGTCGGCAAGTTGTTTTAAGTGCCGGTTCAAATTGCCGTCGGTCAGATCGCAAAGTCGTTTCAGTTCGTTGAACGTCAAGCCTTCGGGGGCACCGGCCAAACAGGTCATCAGCCCCAAGCGAGCCTTTTCGTGCATGACGCGATCAAGTCCTTCGTAGGCAAAGCGTCCTGAGGAGGAAGGCGGCGCCGCTACCATTTTACGTTTTGCATCCGCCATCAGACATGCACCTCTTGCTTGCGTGTCTGTTGGTGCATCAGCCATGCTGCGAAACATTGACCTCCGCCAAACGGGATCGCCATCGCCAGCGGACTGAGTGCTCCGTCGCCCCTTGAAATCATCAACACGGCCAACCCACAGCCGATGTACCAAATTGCAACTTGCGAAAGTGATCGCGGCAGTAGCGAGGAGGCCGCGAAAATCCCTAGCCCAAGCAGCAGCGACCACAGTCCCGGCAACATCCAAGCGACCTCCGGCGACGTCACAAAGACGATCAACGTCAACGCGGCACCGACAACCATTGCAGGAGCCAATCGCGATAACACCTCCAACGTCATTCGGCGTGCTCGCGCAGTCGGGTCGCGATAGTAACGAAACGTCATGTCGGCGATCACAATCGAGAGTGAAACCGCAGCGACACCAATCCAAAGCAGTAAATAGGACTGTAGTGGTGTGGGCGATGACGAAACCAATCGTGTTTGAATCGCCGCGGCGAGCAATGCAATGACCCCCGATGCGGCAGTCGGCGCAGCCCGCAACCCATCAAAGGTTCTCGACCGGTCGGCAACCGCCGAGATCAGATCCAATTGCTGCAGGGCCTCGTCAATTCGCATCGACACACGTTCCGGTGAGCGGGTAAATCAATGTTGCTTTGCATTGCAAAGTAAGCGTTTGTTTGAGTGGTGTCAAGCAAAAAAAGATCCGCACTCACGTATTTAAAATGTCGTGGATCACGTGAGCGGGTTCGACGCCAGTCAGCCGAAAGTCGAGGCCTTGGAATTTGTAGCTGAACCGATTGTGATCGATTCCCAGCAAATGCAGCATCGTGGCGTGGAAATCGCGAACATGCACTTTGTTTTCGACCGCGTTGTAGCCGAATTCGTCGGTCGCGCCATAGCTGCTGCCGGCTTTAACACCTCCGCCTGCCATCCATAGCGAGAATCCGTTGATGTGGTGGTCGCGACCGCTGCCTTGAGCCATTGGCGTGCGTCCGAACTCGCCTCCCCACACAATCAAGGTGTCTTCGAGCATCCCGCGCTGTTTCAAATCATTGACCAGTGCCGCGGTTCCTTGATCGACCAGCGACGCAGTTTTTGCCACTCCGTTTTTAACACCGCCATGGTGATCCCATCCGCGATGATACAGCTGGATAAACCGCACGCCTCGTTCGGCCAAGCGGCGGGCTAACAAACAATTACTTCCAAACGAACCATCCCCCGGCGTACAGCCATACATTTTGACGATGTGTTCGGGTTCGCCAGACATATCCGTCAACTCGGGCACAGACGTCTGCATCCGAAACGCCATTTCATACCCGCTGATCCGTGTCGCGATTTCGGGATCATCCAGCTCTTGGTTGCGGAGCGAGTTGATCCGCGAGACCGCATCGACAACCTCTCGCTGTTGACGTGGACCGACGCCGGTGGGGTTGCCGACATAATGCACCGGATTTCCGGTCGCATGCATTTGCACGCCCTGATAGCGGCTGGGTAAAAATCCCGAGTGCCATTGCCGTGAACTGATCGGTTGACTTTGACCGCCGCCTTCGCTGGTCAAAACGATAAATCCAGGCAATTCTTGCGTTTCCGCACCTAACCCATACATCACCCAGGCGCCCATCGAGGGACGCCCGCTGATGGCGGTGCCGGTATTGAAAAACGTATGTGCGGGGTCGTGGTTGATTTGCTCGGTGTGCATCGACTTGATCACACACATGTCATCGGCTAGGGAGGCGGTATGTTTGAAGACGCTCGACATCCACAATCCACTTTGTCCATGACGAGCAAACGGGTGCTGTGGCGCCATGACCTTTAGCGTTTTGCCTTGCAACTGAGCGATCGGTTGTCCGTCGGTCAGCGATTGCGGCATCGGTTGGCCATCGTACTTGGCCATTTCCGGCTTGTAATCGAAGGTTTCAAGATGACTCGGTCCACCAGCCATGTAGAGATGGATGACGCGTTTGATGCGGGGGCGATGATGCAGACCGCCAGAGCCAAGTGACGCGGCAGCGGCCGAATCGTTGGCTCGAAACAGCGACGTCAATGCGATGGTCCCCAGCCCGCCTCGTCGCAGGAAGGTACGTCGTGCCATCTCGTTTTGGATCGGGAACATCGTTGTCTCGATGGTTCAAGTGAATGAAAAAAGTGCAATCACGAAAGTCAATTTCACGCGATCGATTAATACCGCATCATCGTTTCGTGCAAATTCAGCAAGACGCGGGCTACGCTGCTCCAGGCCGCCAACTCCGCCGCAGGCAAATCCGTAGCGACGGCCGCGTTTCCTTCGGAAATCAACTTCGACGCCTCGTCTTGATTGTCCATATAGTGAGCGAGGTGTTTGTCGTAGATCTGTCTCAGTTCGCTTGCCACCTCGGTTTCAGGTTCGCGGGAGAGCGTCGTTTGATAGGCCCACTCGATTCGCTGATCCACCGCGGGGCCTGATTCACGCATGATTCTAGCGGCAAACACGCGTGCTGCCTCGATAAAGGTCGGGTCATTCAACAGCGATAACGCTTGCAGCGGCGTATTGGATTTTGCTCGCGCCGCCGTACATTCCTCGCGGCTCGGCGCATCAAACGCTTTTAGCATGGGGTGCAGAAACGTCCGTTGCCAATGTGTGTAGACGCCTCGTCGATACTGGTCATTGCCTTGGTCTGCGACATAGGTGCGGCGAGGGAAATTCAGCTGCGCATAATAGCCCTCGGGTTGATAAGGTTTGACGCTTTTACCCCCGATTTGCTCGACCAACAAACCGCTGATTGCCAGGGCATTGTCGCGTACCATTTCCGCGTCGATGCGAAAACGGCCTTGTCGAGCGAAGAGTTCGTTGTAGGGATCGAGTTTGCGCAGTTGCTCGCTCGGGCGAGAGGACCGGCGATAGGTTTCGCTGGTGACGATCACACGTAGTATGTATTTGATATCCCAACCCGACTCGACGAATTCGACGGCCAACCAATCCAGCAGATCGGGGTAAGAGGGAAAGGTTCCTTGCCCGCCAAAATCATCGACACTGGCACAAATTCCGCGTCCAAACATCAAGTACCAAAGTCGATTGACCATCGTACGCGACGTCAAAACGTTGTCCGAGCGACATAGCCAATTGGCCAAATCGAGTCGCGTTGCGCGTCCATTGGTTTCAAGTTTGCCCAGGAACGCTGGGATCGCAGGCTCGACAATTTCGCCTGAATCGTCCATCCAATTGCCTCGAGGCTGAACTCGAATGGTTCGCGGCGTGACCGATTTGCTGATCAACGTCATTGGGGATGATTCTTCGACCGCGGTCCGCTCGGCCTGCAGACGCTTTAGGCGTTCTTCAAGCTCGATGACCGGCGGTGAATTGGCGAGGTAATACTCTCGCACCGCTGCGGCTTGAGTCTCATTGCGATCATGGGCAGAAATTTGAAGAGCATCGGCGATTGGTTGGGGAATGCCTGCTTTGGCGATCCAGCCGGCTTTGTCCCAGTAAACGAGGCCTCCGAATTGAGTGAACGCCATGCCAACGACAGGTTTCTGTTCGGTTAAGCCCACCTGATTCGCGTCCACTTCGAGCCGAACCCATTTGCCGGTTTCCGGCAGCTCGCCGCGTCGTTGGTACCCGGCCCACGATTCGGTTCGTCGGCCGTAGGAAATCGCATCACTTCCCCACACCGCACGATGATCCCATTGACCATCGTTCCACTGCAGCATGATCGATTCAGGAGGATTTTTGGGATCGAGGTAGACCCAGACGAAAAACCGCGTGTCGGCAGAGACCTTGGCGGTCTTTTTCGCACCGAGAAAGAAATGCTGGACCAATCCTTCACTGGATTGACGCCGCGAGGCAGTGCCGCTGTGCACCGGTGCCGATTCGGAGGAGACGAACGTCCAATCGCCGTCGCTATTGCCTCCGGTGTCTTGTGCGTCGTCAATCCACACCGTTTCGACTTCGGTATTTTCGGACAACTGAGCCTTTGCTTCGGTTTCCCATTGCGGTTGGGACGAAATCAGGGTTTGGCGAAGCGACTGTTGCTCGGACGTGACGCTTGCGATGCGTTGATCGATCGCTTCGATCTTTTCAAGATCCGATTCACGTGGCACGCGAATACTCGGGGGGCGACTACGGGCGCTATAAACACCCCGTTCTTCTAGATCGGCAAAGAAGGCACCCAGCGAGTAAAAGTCGCGTGCGGTATAGGGATCGTATTTATGGTCGTGGCACTGGGCACACCCTACGGTGGCTCCCATGAACACCTGCGATACGTTGCGAACTCGGTCGGCAAAGTAGATCGAAAGGTATTCCTTGGCCTGCGCTCCACCCTCTTCGGTTGTCTGATTCAATCGGTTATAGCCCGAAGCGACAAGCTGGTCGATCGTGGGGCTCGGAAGCAGATCGCCGGCTAATTGTTCTCGGACAAATTGGTCATAGGGCATGTTGGCGTTAAACGCCTTGATGACATAATCGCGGTACGGGGATTGTGAAACGTTCTGGTCCCCGTGGTAACCGACGGTGTCGGCATAACGAACCAGGTCCAACCAATAGATTGCCATTCGCTCGCCATAGCGTGGCGAACGCAGCATGCGGTCGACGAGCTTTTCGTAAGCATCGTCACTCGTGTCGTTGACGAACGCGTTGACTTCATCAAGCGTAGGAGGAAGGCCCGTCAAATCAAACGACAATCGCCGAATCAAAGTAACGCGGTCTGCTTGGGACACAGGCTGGACGGTTTCTTCGGATAACCGTCTGGCAATGAACTGATCAATCACGTGCGGTGTCGCCGCGACATCCGGTGACGCTGGTAGCGTCGGACGAACCAGCGGGACATACGCCCAGTGCGGCTCGTAGATGGCGCCTTCGTCAATCCAGCGACGCAGCAATGTTATCTCGGATGCGTCAAGATGTTTGTGAGATTCCGGCGGCGGCATTCGTTCGTCGGGATCATCCGAAACGATCCGGCGAACAAACTCGCTGTCCGATGCGTTGCCCGGCACGATCGCATCGCTCGCTTCGGTCGCCTCGTCACGCAAGTCCAACCGTAATCCGCCTTCGACCGTGTCCGCATCGGGGCCGTGACAGGCGAAACATTTATCGGACAGAATCGGACGCACGTCCCGATTAAATCGCAGCGGTCGGTCGGCCCATGCGGTGGCGCCCCCGGCAAGTGAAATCAGAGCAAAGGGAATCACTGCGAAGTTACGGATGCCGATGGAATGGAGGGCACGCATCGATTCTGATCCGAAGGTGGGAGAACTAGGCGAGGGCGAGGCGGCTATTATATCAAGTCTCGCATGATCTCCATACGCGAATCGAAACATTGCTAGACCACAAAAAAAGGCTGGCGTTTCCTTTGACAGAAACGCCAGCCTGAAGTTGTTATTCGCTTAGAAGCTTCAGACTATCGACCGCGATAGTATTGGTTTGGAGCGGTCGAACCGTTGGGATAAACGATTTGACGATTTTGGGTGGGGGCTGCAGCGGGGGTTTGGGCAGGTGCTTTTGCAGCCACTGGCTCTTTGGGCTCATTCGCCAAGTTCCATCGTTTGCCGTTCAAACCAGCTTGCGGGTTCCAGTCCACGCCGGGGACGAACAAAATCGATGCGATGCTGCTGCCGTTGATGGTGGCGATCCCCCATTCGGTTTCAACGGTAACAAGTTTGACGTCGGTTGCACCGGTGATTGAGTCACCATTGAGCATGACGACGGTGGTCGACGCATCGTCGGCCGAGGCAAACTTGATTCCTGCGACTTCCGAAAGCGGGATGTTAGCAACGCCGAACGAGGTTTGCATGTCGAGCTGAGTGGTGTCGGTCAAGGTGCCCTTGATCACAGTCTTGCTAATCAAGTCAACGCTGACGCTCAGCGGTCGAACTTTGCTGCTTGTGACCACTGCCTTGGCAACCGGCGTCGCCTTGGCAACCACGTCGGCCTTCTTGGCCGGAACGGCTTGGGCTTCGTCATCGGCGAACCCATTCAGCCCGAGAGCCGACGACGAGATTACTGCAACCGCGAAACAAGCAACTAAATTCTTGAGCGAAAAAGGAAATGACATCTTCTGAGAAACTCCAAAATGGAAGTAGGTGAAACGTTGTGTTGGGAAAGGCGGGTGGCGTGTGGGTGACTGCCCCCCCGCCTGTTACATTGAACTTAGTTGCCAACCCATCGAAGTCTAATTTGAATTGCCCATCTTTCTCCAACCCATCGATCTGTTGCTCGCGAAACCGGAACAACCGGCAAAATGCGAGTTTGCAACAAAAAACCGCCCGTCGCAAATTCCATGCGGACGGCCGGTTTCGTTTGAATTTCGGCGAATTGAACGTGTCAAGTCGCCTGCACATCATTTCGCTGACTAGCTGCCACAGGCACACGAAGATGCGGCCGAACCACAAGAGCTGCATGCCGGAGCGGCAGCAGCCGAACCACACGAGTCACAGCTTGCGGCTGCGGGTGCCGCGCAACCGCAGCCACTGCCGACGGCAGCAGCCGATCCCGCATCCGCATCCGCATCACAGCACAAGTTGATGGTCTCTTCGACCAAGCGTGGAACCATCTTGCAAACTTGAACTTTTTGCTCTTTGTTCACAACCACAGGCACGCACACGGTGTACTCTTCGACTTGCTCTTCCGCAACGCAGTCGTTACGAGTCACGGTGTAAGGCTCGACAACGTGCTCAGGAACGTTGTAGGTGTAGTTCACTTCCTTGGTGCGTTTTTCCGTGCGATAAGAAACGTGAGGAATCGTTTCGGTCTTGGTCACCGTGGTGTACTCGAGTTGCTTACGCATACGAGTGCGAGTTTCGTCGCTGTATTTGACGACTTTACGCATGCGAGTGCGTGTTTCGTCGACGTAAACGACCGACTTTTTGGTGCCTGTGCGTGTTTCAGGCTGATAGACCACTTTGGTGCATTCGTAAGGAACTTGCTCGCTTTGTTGTTCGTAAACGGTGTAGCTCACTTCTTGCGAACGAGTGGTCATGCCAGAGACAGCCACTTGTTCCGTCACAACGTTAGGAACCCAAACTCGCTTGGTGGTCGTGCCACATGCACCCACGGCGGATTGGCTGACACCGGCGATCGAAGCGCCGTTGCCACCACCGTTGGATCCGCAGCTGCCACAGGCCGAGCTGCCACATGGACTGCCACAAGCTGAACCGCAGCTTGATGCACAACGACCGCAGGATCGTTTGCAATGTCCGCGAAGCAGACCACATCCATGGCGGTGACCGACCGATGAACCACAGCCGCCCATCATGCCATTGCCACAGCCGTTTCCGCTGCTGTACCCGGCGGGTGCCGATGTCGCAGCAACCACTTGTTCTTCCCAATGACCGTAGTCTTTGGTGACGGTTTTCATGGTGGTCGTAGGCACGCAGAATTCGACCGTGCGAGTTTTCGACACGGGAACCGCGTTCACGACGGTGTGCATGCGTTGTTCGGTGACCACTTGGGGAACGCTAACCGTGTAGGTGAAAGTCTCGTCCTGCAACTGAGGAACCTTGACGGTGTATTCCTCAGGAACTTCGACGAGTTGAGGAACCCGCACGGTGTATTCTTCGGGGACTTCAACCCAAACCGGTACCGTTTCGGTGACTTCGACGGTCTTTTCTGATTTCTCAGGGACCAGCACGCTGTACTCGACGGTTTTGATTTCGGTGACCGGTTTGTTAACGACCTTGGTGCGGTAACGCTCTTCGGTCACAGGAACCGTTTTGTAGACCGTTTTGGTGCGATGACGCACTTCTTCACGATTTTCAGTAACACAAACGATGCGTGTTTCGGTGACATACTTTGGTTCCAAAACAACACGATAGTTTTTCACTGGTTGGCACAACGATTCGCTACCGAGGGACGTAGCGGGACCGGTTGAACAACCAAGTTCAGTTGCACATCCGGCACCTGAACTGATTGCAGCACCGCAACCGGCGGCGCTGCTACAGCCAGCGCCCGTCGAAACGGCACCGCTAGCACAAGGATCACTGCATCCGCCACAGGAGAGGCAGTGGCCAGCTTGAGAGACGCTGGATACGACCAACGCCACACAGATGGCTGATAAATTTGCAAACCACTTCACAGTTGTCACGCTCCAAAAACATAAAGGTAAATGTACGTATCGTTAGGCCATGACCAGTGGCCTAGCCAGTTGCCGATCCCCCGAGCGACATAGACGAGACTAAATGGGGAGTAACGAGTTGCAATCCTTGACCTGCAAAAAAGTCGAGAATCGCTGTTGCAGCAGCGATGAATCCCTGCCTGATGCGGCAATTCACCGGCATATTCGCTAAGAACGCTACATCAGATGTTTCTGACTATTTTTTGAGCAAAGCTTAGAAATCCGACAAACAAACAACCGCATCCCTCTGATGCTGAACTAGTTTCAATCGGATGAGTCCTGGCAAATCGCCGGGATTCCGAGACGAAGCTCCCTTTTTCAACATCTTCTTCTGCAGGAATGCCGTTCGTGAAGACGTACAAACTGACTCTCAAAACGATCCCTCTCTGTCGCTTCGGGCACTCTTTCGCATCCGGTTGTTTGATGATTGCCTGTTTGTTGATTGCCGGCGTCACTCTGCCGGCGTTGACGACGTCGGCGGCACCGCCTCAAGAGCCTGTGGTCGCTCGAGTCGAAATGAAATTGACCGATGGCGAGAAGGTTACGGATGTGATCGAAAAAGGCGATTTGCTGACCGTCATCGAAGAACGTGAAGACGATTACGTGATCCTGACTCACGATGGATCCCGTGGCGCCGTGGACAAAGTCAACGCGGTCCGGCTCGCTGAATCGACCGATATTTACAGCGATTTGATCGAGCGGAATCCTGACGAAGGACGCTTTTTAACGCTTCGTGCTTCGGCATGGTGGGCGCTCGGGAAAACCGAAAAAGCGGTCGAGGATTTTGACCAAGCAATCAAACTTGGCTACGAAGAACCACATGCTTTTTCGAGCCGCGGGCTGTTCCATGCGTCGATCGGTAACTTTGACAACGCGATTGCGGATTACAACAAAGCGCTCGAGCTTGATCCCGAATCGATTGCACCGCTGATCAATCGCGCGGCCGTCTACATGGCGCAAGGAGAGGTCGAAAAAGCAATCGGCGACTACACCGCCGCGTTAAAACAAAAACCGGGAAATGCCTCGCTGCTGCGTCAGCGAGCGATCGCGTTGAAAGCGGACGGTAAGCTCGATCGGGCCATCGAAGACTTCAATGCGATCCTAAACGGCAACGAAAAAGACATCGATGCGATTTCGGGGCGAGGGTATATCTATTTTCAACAGGGCAACCACAAGGCTGCGGTAAAGGATTTCTCGCAAGTCATCGCGTTGAACCCCGAGTCTGCGGTGGCGTTCAATAACCGTGGCTACAACCAATTCCAGCTCGGAAACGCTGCCGATGCGCTAGCCGACTACGACAAAGCCATTGAATTGGCGCCTCAGTACGGTTTGGCTCTGCAAAACCGAGCTTGGTTGCTGGCGACCGCCAAGCAGGATTCGTTACGTGATCCGGCCAAGGCGATCGAATCGGCCAAGGCGGCCTGTGAGCTCAGCGATTACAGCAACCTTGGCGACCTGTCGGCATTAGCGGCCGCGTTTGCAGCGGACGGCAAATTTGAGGAAGCGATCGGATGGCAGGAGAAAGTTGTCGAAAACGCTCCTGAAGCGTTTCAAGAGTTCGCCAAGAAAATATTGCAGCGGTACCAGGACAAACAGCCGTTTACCGCCAACCCCGACGACGCGGATCTGGCATCCGAAAACGAGCCGACGCAAGACGATGTGGCCACCGCGAAGGCCAAGTCCGCCCCGTAGCTTCTGTCTCGAAGCTTCAATGGAATCGGCAGCGAAAATCGCTCTCTCACGGGGGGCCGTTGCCATCGACTTTTAGTATCACTTGCGACACGCGCCCAATGCCTGCTCATTTGGTACTAAACAGCTGGTTTTTATAGCGGAGCGGCGCAAGCCGCCCGGTAAAATTCGAACGTTTTACTCGCTGCAACCGGGCGGCTTACGCCGCACCGCTAAAAACACCCGGCGGGTGAGACCGTCGCTCGTCTTGGCTGCGCTAGCGTGCCCAAAAAATCCTGCTGACATGCGGGTGGCTGCCCCAGACTGGCACAGATCGGTGCCGACCGTTTCCTTGGGACGGCGCATCGACTATTCTATTCACTCTCTTGGTCCGATCGAGCGATCACGCTGGCATCGGGGCCTGAGCCCCTCGCGCAACTTCCTTCCTAATCTCAAGATTGGTTACTTACAGTGATCTTGTTATCTCGATTGCGACACGCGGTATGGACCGCATCGATTTTTTCACTGTTCGCATCCACTGCGTTTGCCCAAGTTTTTGACAGTGTGGAATCGGCGAAAGCCAATCCCGACTTTTTGATCCAGGGTGAATACGTCGGTGAGACCCAGGGAATGCAAGTCATTGCCCGCGGCGATGGAGAATTCGACTTGGTTGTCTACGAAGGCGGATTGCCCGGTGCCGGAGCGAAACCGGCCCCACCGCGACGACTCGAAGGCGACGCCGATGTGGTGGCCGATCTGGTCGAAGCGATGGAGTTAGAGAAAGTCGAGCGAAAAAGCCCGACGCTCGGGGCGAAACCGCCGCGTGGTGCCTCGGTGTTGTTTGATGGCACCAAAGCATCGATCGACAAGCATTGGCGTAATGGAAAGCTGATCGCGTCCGATATGCTTGGCGAAGGCACGACGACCAAAGAAACGTTCGGTGATTATCGATTGCATTTGGAATTTAAAACGCCGTTCATGCCCAAGGCGACGGGCCAAGCGCGTGGCAACAGTGGTGTCTATCATCAAGGCCGCTACGAGACGCAAGTACTGGATTCATTTGGGCTGGAGGGAAAAGACAACGAGGCAGGCGGCATTTATACGGTTAGTGCCCCTTCGATCAATATGTGCTTTCCGCCGTTGTCGTGGCAGACCTACGATGTCGACTTTACTGCCGCTCGCTTTAACGCCCAAGGCAAGAAGACATCCGATGCCAAGATGACCGTGCGTCTGAATGGCGTGATTGTGCAAAACAACGTGTCGATTTCCGGTCCTACACGTGGAGCCCCGCTGAAGGAATCCGCCGCACCGGGGCCGATCCATTTGCAAAATCATGGCAATCCGGTTCGCTACCGCAATATTTGGATCGTTCCGGTCGATACCGCGCGTGAAGCTCGCCGACCGATCGTGGCAGGATTCGAACGTTTTTACGCCAGCAGTAGTGAGCCCGATGCAGTCGCAGGTGAGTTACTGATCAATGCGTTGGCGTGCGACGCCTGCCATGCCGCCGACACCTTTGCTGATTTGTCGATCAAACGCGGGCCTGATCTTTCTGCAGTCGCCGGACGTGTGCGAGTCGATGCGATGGTCGACATGATCGCCAATCCCCATCAATTCAAACCCGGCACGACGATGCCCGATCCGTGGGGGAATCTCAGCTCCGAGCAGCGCCGCGAGAAAGCTCAAGCGATCACCAGTTTTCTGGTCAGCAAAGGCTCGGGGACGCTGCAGGACCGGGCTGCCCCGAAAGATTTGATCAAGACCGGACGTAAACTCTATCAAACCGTGGGCTGTGTTGCCTGTCATGCGGCCGATCCCAAGTCCAGCAAGGCGGCGATGGCAAGCACGTCGGTACCGCTTGCTGGCATCGAAAAGAAATACACCCTCAGCTCGCTGACCGATTTCCTCAGCGAGCCACATGTCACCCGTCCGGGCGTTCGGATGCCTGGCTTCGTCGGCTCGGCAACGGAAACGACGGCGATAGCAGCCTACTTGCTCGGCGATGTGGTCGTTCAATCGGGACTCGGCAAATTCAAGCGTCGCATTTACCGCGGCGACTGGGACCGACTACCCGACTTTAGCAAGCTGCAACCCGAATCGACCGATGAAGTAGTCGGGTTGAAGATCAGCGATATCGAGCCGAAGGTTCAATACGCCGTAATCTTTGATGCGACGCTGTTGATTCGCAAAGAGGGCGAATATGCGTTCCGAGTCAAAAGCGATGATGGCAGCCGCGTGTTCGTCGATGGAACCGAAGTGACGGAAAACGACGGCGTTCACCCGCCGACCACGGCCACCGGTTCGATCAAGCTAAGCGAAGGCCAGCACAAGCTGACGCTAAAATTTTTGCAAAAGGGAGGCGGCGCGGAAGTCAGCCTTGAATTTGAAGACAAAGAATTTGGATGGACGCCGGTGGAATCGGTGGTCATTGATCCGGAAAACCCGGTGACGCTGGACTTTCTTCCCAGCACATATGTGCCGAATCCTTCGCTTGCCCAAACCGGCCAACAGATTTTCCAATCGGTGGGATGTGCAAACTGTCATGCGTTCAAGGGCACCTCCGCAACACTGCTTGCAAAACCGCTGAAGCAGCTCGATTTGAACCGAGGCTGCTTGGCCGACGACGTTCCCGCCACTCCGCCGGGCGTCGTTGATTTCGAGTTGAACAACACTCAGCGTGCCGCGATCACCGCCGCAATCGGGCAGCGAAAACAATCTGGCGTGCCTGATGTTGACGATGCCACTCGGGTGCACGTGACGATGACCGCGATGAATTGTTACGCATGTCACAAACGTGGTACCGTTGGCGGCCCCGAACCGATCCGTGAAGCCTCGTTCATCAGCACCACGCCGGAAATGGGGCTCGAGGGCCAAATGCCGCCGCCGTTGGATGGAGTGGGGGACAAGCTTACCGACGCCTACATGAAAACGATTCTGCAGAACGGGGCAAACGAGCGTCCCTACATGCTGACCCGGATGCCGGCGTTTCGCTATGAACATTTGAAAGCGATGCACGAATCGATCAACAAACTCGACCGCAAGGGCGATGACGCTCCGATCGCGACCGAGCCAGCCACCGATGCTCAAATCGCCGGAGGGCGACAGTGTGTTGGTAATCGCGGCTTGGCGTGCATCAAATGCCACAGCTACAACGGCGCCAAGGGAGGCGGCATCGGAGCGATTGACATGCTTAAGATGACCACGCGATTACGTCCGGAGTGGTTCCATCGCTATTTGCTCGATCCACCGTTGTATCGGCCTGGGACGCGGATGCCCAAGAGTTTTGTGGATGGCGAATCGCCGCTGGCGGACCTCTATGGTGGCAACCCCGATAAGCAGATCGACGCGATTTGGAAGTATTTGGT